>NZ_JAHHPQ010000603.1:0-7032 GCF_024606245.1 Endozoicomonas sp. SESOKO2 | reverse complement strand
GCACGACTGCATGGATGCAGGAGCTAGAGCAACGCAGGAGCAGTTGCCGCGTAGGACAGTCTCTTCCCGGTCAGCCTTCCGGATCAATAACGCTATAGCTGTTAGCGACGCAGACCCAGACGCTCGATCAGGGAACGGTAACGCTCAACGTCTTTGCCCTTCAGGTAGTTCAGCATATTACGACGCTGGTTTACCATGCGGATCAGCCCACGACGAGAGTGGTGATCCTTGTGGTTTGCCTTGAAGTGACCCTGCAAACCTTCGATGTTTGCAGTCAGCAGAGCAACCTGAACTTCAGGGCTACCGCTGTCGCCTTCACTACGACCGAATTCCTTGATAATTTCTGCTTTCTTTTTAGCAGTCAAAGCCATTGCTTTACACTCCGTTTAATATGCATCAACAAGCAGGTATGACCGTGCATATTTACAGCCAACCATTAAGCCTTGGCAGCACCTGCTGCCAATCAGGTGACGAATTCTAACATCAACCTCCAGCCGGAAGCCAGTCCGTTAAAGCCACCATACTGCAGAAAGATAATCTGTCTTAGTTTCCGGAACTGATCAGTCTCTTGGGTGCAACACGACCGTCTTCGTCAATCTCTCCAATACCCAGGAATCGAAGCACTTCCTGGCCCTCAACCTCTTCCTGACCATAGATACGGACATTACCACTGGTAGGCGCCTGAGGCACCTGAACCGGTTGCCCCTGACTGATGTAATAGCTGCTGGTTGCCCCCAGACGAATCTGAGGCCAGTCACTCACAGAAGTATCCAATGGCAGCAGCAGTTCATCCAGAGCCTTGTGACCACCGCCGTCGCGAATATCTTCGAGCTCTGCCAAAGTGTAGGACTGGTGTTCAGTATATGGGCCTGCCTTCATTCTATGCAGCTCGGCAACATGCCCGAGACACCCCAGAGCTGCACCAATATCTTCAGCCAGAGTACGAACATAAGTGCCCTTGGAGCAATCCACTTCAAGGATCAGCCTGTCACCTTCAAAGTCCAGCAGCTCAAGACGATAGATGGTGATGCGTCGTGACGGACGCTCAACAACAATACCTTGACGAGCCAGCTTGTAAAGCGGTTCACCATTGTGCTTCAGCGCTGAATACATACTGGGAATCTGATCAACCTCACCACGGAAGCGATCAAGGATAGCTTCAACTTCAGAACGGGTAACATTCACCGGACGCTGCTCGACTATCTCGCCTTCACGGTCACCGGTCTCCGTCTGGATACCCAGCTTGACTTCAGTTCTGTAGGACTTATCCGATTCCAGCAGATACTGTGAAAATTTTGTCGCCTCGCCCAGACAGACCGGCAAAACTCCGGTAGCCAGAGGATCAAGACTCCCGGTATGGCCAGCTTTGGCTGCACCATAAAGCCGCTTGACGCGTTGCAGAACGTCATTGGAACTGACACCCTTAGGCTTATTCACAACAACAATACCGTCCACCCTGCGGCCACGGCTACGTCTGCGTTTAGACATCAATTACTCCTCAGACTCACCCTGATGATCACTGTCACCAGAACGAGCTTTTGCAATCAACTCACTCATATACGCACCACGCCTCAGACTGTTGTCATAATGAAAACGCAACTGGGGAATGATACGCAACTTGATGGAACGGGCCAGCTCGCTGCGGAGGAAACCGGCAGCACTCTGCATAACCTCCAGGTTCTCATCAACACTTTTCTGGTTGTTGACGCTCTCTTGGTCATCCATGCCCAGAAAAGAAACAAAAACATCGGCAAAGGCCAGATCGCGGGACACTTCTACCGCGCTGACGGTTACCATACCTAAACGAGGGTCTTTCATCTCCAGCTGGATCAGCTGGGCCAATTCTTTCTGAATCTGGTCCGCTACCCGCTGGGTTCGACTGTATTCTTTAGCCATTGGGGATTAAAACCTGCTGATATGAGAAAGCCCGCAGTCTTTGCTGCGGGCTTCTTTCTTTGGTAACCGACCGAGTATGAGCAGATCGGCCGAACCTGATTAAAGAGTACGCTTGACTTCAACAGTCTTGTAAACTTCGATCTTATCGCCTGGCTTCACGTCGTTGTAAGACTTGACCGCAATACCACACTCCATACCTTCGCGAACTTCCTGTACGTCATCCTTGAAGCGACGCAGGGATTCCAGCTCGCCTTCAAAGATCACCACGTTGTCACGCAGTACACGAATACGATCGTTTCGATAAACAATACCTTCAACAACCATACAGCCAGCCACCGCCCCGAACTTCGGTGAACGGAAAACGTCACGTACTTCTGCAGTGCCCACAATCTGCTCACGGGTATCGGATCCCAGCATACCGCCCAGAGCCTTCTTAACATCGTCAATGATGTCATAGATGACACTGTAGTAGCGCAGATCCAGTTCTTCTGCCTCAATCACCTTACGGGCAGAAGCATCAGCACGAACGTTAAAACCAACGATAACGGCATTGGAAGCCATAGCCAGGTTAGCATCGGTTTCAGTGATACCACCTACGCCACCAGAAATAACCTTAACTTGAACTTCGTCGTTACCCTGCTCTTCCAGAGAAGTAGTCAGAGCCTCCAGAGAGCCCCGGACATCTGCCTTCAGAACGATATTAAGGGTCTTCTTCTCTTCAGAGCCCATGCTGGAGAAGATATTTTCCAGTTTGGAAGCCTGCTGACGAGCCAGTTTGACTTCACGGTATTTACCCTGACGGAACAGTGCGATTTCACGAGCCTTGCGCTCATCCTTAACCACAATCAGCTCATCACCAGCATCAGGAGTACCGTCCAGACCCAGAATTTCAACCGGAATGGAAGGGCCTGCATCTTTGATCGCCTTACCGTCTTCGTCCAGCATCGCACGAACACGGCCGTATTGCTGACCTACCAGGATGTTGTCACCCTGCTGCAGGTTGCCGGACTGAACCAGAACTGTTGCGACAGGGCCACGACCTTTATCCAGACGGGATTCAACCACCACGCCTTTAGCTGGACCTTTGTCTGCGGCAGACAGCTCAAGAACTTCAGCCTGAAGAAGTAATGCTTCCAGGAGCTCATCAATTCCCTGCCCGGTCAGAGCTGACACATGAATAAACTGAGTATCACCACCCCACTCCTCAGGAATCACTTCTCTTGCAGCCAGTTCGTTTTTCACACGATCAGGATCTGCAGCTTCCTTGTCGATCTTATTCACAGCAACAACGACTGGAACACCAGCAGCCTTGGCGTGCTGAACCGCTTCTTCGGTCTGAGGCATAACACCATCATCAGCCGCAACCACCAGAATGACGATATCTGTTGCCTTGGCACCACGAGCACGCATGGCGGTAAAGGCCGCGTGCCCGGGAGTATCCAGGAAAGAAACCATACCGCGCGGGGTATCTACGTGGTAAGCACCAATGTGCTGGGTGATACCACCGGCCTCGCCTGCTTGCACACGACTCTTGCGGATGTAGTCCAGCAAAGAGGTCTTACCGTGGTCAACGTGACCCATTACTGTCACAACCGGCGCACGAGGTTTCTCCTCAAAATCGGTTACGCCATCTTCCTGATCTTCAGTCAGAGAGTCTTCAATGCTGTCAGCCTTGACCAGTTTGAAGGTGTGACCCATCTCTTCAACTACGATGGATGCAGTATCCTGGTCAATCACCTGATTGATGGTCACCATGGAACCCATTTTGAACATCGCCTTGATGACGTCAGCAGCCTTGACAGCCATTTTTTGCGCCAGCTCAGCAACAGTGATGGTCTCAGGAATAGAGACTTCGCGTATTACCGGAGCGGTTGGCTTGGTGAAGCCGTGAGCTGCCATGGATTCAGGCGTAATTGTGCGGGCTGCCTTACGGCCGCCACGACGATCATCTTTACGACCTGCGTTGCGTCCGCCACGCTTCTCACCACGACGACCGCGTTCTTCACGGGGCTCATCACGGCGATCTTTGCCTTTGCGGTTACGGCCGCGCTTATCACCTTCCGGAGTCGGCATTGGCGCAGCGGCTGGATCAAAGCTTGGAGCAGACGGGCCATCACGACGAACCGGACGATCACCATCACGACGTGGTGGACGATCACCATGACGAGCCGGACGGTCTCCTTCACGACGTGGCGGACGATCACCATCGCGACGCTGCTGGGGACGATCGCCTTCACGACGCGGGGGACGATCGCCGTCACGACGCTGCTGGGAACGATCTCCATCGCGACGCTGAGGACGGTCACCATCACGACGTGAGTCACCACGAGCCCGCTTTTCTTCGGGTTTCTGCTCTTCCGCTTTTTCGTTCTTGACGTAGGTGCGCTTCTTGCGAACTTCTACGTTTACAACTTTTTTCTTACCAGCGCCACCACCGCCAGATACTTTCATCTGACTGACAGTTTTGCGCTTAAGGGTGATCTTGGTAGGTTCAGCCGTACCCGTGTGATCACCGTGAATGCTTTTCAGATGAGCCAGCAACTGCTTCTTTTCTGCATCCGACACAGCTTCTGAAGCCTTGGTTTGCTTCAGGCCCGCATCCTGCATCTGCTGCAGCAACCTTTCGACCGGAGCGCCGACCACCTTCGCGAGTTGTTCTACGGTTACTTCTGCCATTAACACTTCTCCTCTCAGTGGCCCGCTCAGTTACCAGCTTCCTCGAACCAGGGAGCACGCGCCGTCATAATCAATTCACCCGCACGCGTTTCGTCCATACCTTCAATTTCGAGAAGGTCGTCAATGGACTGCTCCGCCAGATCTTCCATAGTAATGACACCCAGACTGGCCAGCTCCAGCGCCAGCTCCTCATCCATACCATCCATAGCCAAAAGGTCTTCAGCCGGCTGTGCGCCATCTAACTTTTCTTCTCGAGCGATAGCCTGAGTCAACAGCTTGTCTTTCGCACGAGTGCGAAGCTCCTCCACGATTTCTTCATCCATGCCTTCAATTGCCACCATCTCTTCCAGAGGAACATAGGCAATCTCTTCAACCGTAGTGAACCCTTCGTCGACCAGCAGCTGAGCCAGTTCTTCATCGATATCGAGCAGATCAATGAAACTCTGTTTAAACTTGTCCGCTTCCTTTTCCTGCTTGGCAGCGGCTTCAGCTTCTGTCATAACGTTCAATTTCCAGCCAGTCAGCTCACTGGCCAGTCGAACATTCTGACCACTACGACCAATGGCCTGAGCCAGATTATCTTCGCTGACTGCGATATCCATAGTTCCGGAGTCTTCGTCAACGATGATGGAAGCAACCTCTGCAGGCTGCATGGCATTGATCACATACTGGACAGGGTTTTCGTCGAACAGAACAATGTCGATACGCTCATTACCCAACTCGCCGGATACCGCCTGTACACGAGCACCGCGCATACCTACGCAGGCACCTACCGGATCTATGCGTCCATCATTGGTCTTGACGGCAATTTTTGCCCTTGAGCCCGGATCACGGGCAGCCGCCCTGATCTCCAGAACCTCCTCAGCAATTTCCGGCACTTCAATGCGGAACAATTCAATCAGCATTTCAGGCGCAGTTCGGGACAGCATCAGCTGCGGCCCACGACCTTCCGTGGAAATTTCACTCAACAAAGCCCTCACATGGCTCCCCATACGAAAGTTCTCACGAGGCAGTATGCTGTCCTTGCGCATGACTGCTTCAGCATTGTTGCCAAGGTCAACAATAATACTGTCACGAGTCGTTTTCTTTACGGTTCCATTAATCAGATCGCCCAGCTTGTCACTGTATTGTTCAACCATTTGTGCGCGCTCGGCTTCGCGCACCTTCTGAACGATAACCTGCTTGGCGGTCTGGGCTGCAATCCGTCCAAATGCGACAGACTCAACCTGCTCTTCCCAGACACCACCGATCTCCAGAGACTCGTCCTTCTCCTTACCCTCATCCAGGGTAAAGTGCATGCCCGGAAACTCGAAATCTTCGTCCGCAACCACGCTCCAACGACGGTAGGTATCGTATTCACCACTACTGCGGTCAATCGCTACCCGGATATCCACTTCTGTTTCGTAACGCTTTTTGGTCGCAGTTGCCAGAGCGATCTCCATCGCCTCGAAGATCACTTCGGGTGGAACGCCCTTCTCGTTGGAAACGGACTCAACGACCAACAGAATTTCTTTACTCATGCTCTGCCTCGCCTATGCTGAACCAGTCCATGCCTTTGCCAACACTTCCCTGGCCGTTAACCGGGAAGACCCTCGCCTGTCATCAACTTCTTATTGCAGACAACGGCTAGCAACCCGGCCTGAACCTTTTACTCAATCTTTTATCTGGTTATTACCAGTTATGAGCCTGAAGTTAGTCGAATCTCGGTATCACCTGAGCCTTGTCTATGCTCTCTATGGGAAGAAGCAGTTCATGATCATCAACCACTAACACCACGTCCTGGTCTTCTACCCCTTTTACAACGCCTCTGTACCTGCGCCGCCCCTCAAAAGGCACCCTCAATCGGACATTGACCTCAGCTCCCGCCCAAGCCACGTAGTGCTCAAGCGTAAACAACCGCCTGTCCACTCCGGGCGATGAGACTTCAAGGGTATATTCCTCCGTAATGGGATCTTCCACATCGAGAACCCCACTCAGCTGGCGACTGACGACTTCACAGTCATCCAGCTGGATTCCCTTTTCCTTATCAAGGGAATCAATATAAATGCGAAGCATGGATTGCTTACCCTGGGATTTGAACTCAATCCCCCAAAGCTGGTAGCCAAGGGATTCAACCACGGGCCCAATCAATGCCTCCACTTGCGACTGCTTGCCTGCCACGATGGAAACACCTGTCTGCAAAAACAAAAAAAGGGCTTAAAAGCCCTGTCTCTTCTATGCACCCAGTCTTCCAGCTGGACGCAACTAAGGAGCTTGCCAAAGACACACACCATTGAGCATGAATTCAACAAACTACCAGAATCTCAATGGGGCAACATCTCAAGCCCAAAAAGACTCTGACGCACCTAACAAAAAACCCCATAATGGGGTTTAATTATTTGGTAGCGGGGGCCAGATTCGAACTGACGACCTTCGGGTTATGAGCCCGACGAGCTACCAGGCTGCTCCACCCCGCATCAA
>NZ_JAHHPQ010000602.1:0-7745 GCF_024606245.1 Endozoicomonas sp. SESOKO2 | reverse complement strand
AATTGACATCCTCTCGCCCCTGAAGGAGCGAGATTCCCGTTAGTCACCTAACAGGAATCCCCGTCCTTTAGAGGGTGTCAATTACACAAGCTCTGAAGCTTTGACAACAAAAAGCTCTTATCAATTCCCCTGTGTTAAAGCCCGGGCATCCGGGATGTTCAAGGAAAGCCAAATTTATCAGTAAATTTCCTTTATGAATGGGTGATAACTGAATAGGAATCATCTAATCGATTGGGTGAAAGTCCCATACCTGAATCCGTGACTTCACTTCCCGGATATTCCCCTGCAACGCCGACAGCTCAATGGTTTTCGTGTAAAATCATCTGATCTGAATGTTCAAATGAAACTGAGTCTCTGCAATTGGCGTGAAATCAGGCAGTTCCTGAGTCTGGAAGATGTTTGGTGGTATTCGTAGTTTAGGTCTATGAAAAAATGCAAAAGTTGAATTGTGCCGGAAAAACTCTAACCTTTGACCGAACGCTGGTCATGGGAGTATTAAATATTACCCCCGACTCCTTTTATGAAAGCAGTCGTTATCAGAATCTTGATCAGGTGCTGAGTATTGCTGAACTCATGGTTCGGGATGGTGTGGATATTCTCGATGTGGGTGGTGAATCCACAAGACCAGGAGCAAACGGGGCAGTCACCTGTGAGCAGGAGCTTGAAAGGGTAATGCCGGTTCTGGAGGCTTTGAGAAAGAACTTTGATCAGGTCATCTCTGTGGATACCAGCTCGGCCCTGGTTATTTCGGAAACCAGCAAAGCCGGTGCCGGAATGATTAATGATGTGCGTGCCCTGCTCAGGCCGGGAGCTCTGGAGGCGGCAGCTGCCACCGATCTTCCCGTTGTGCTGATGCACTCACTGGTTGAACAGCCCGGGCCGGGTTTTGTGCCTCATTACGATGATGTGACGGGTGTAGTCAATGACTACCTGCTTGATCGTGTCAGGGTCTGCGAAGCAGCAGGTATTGCAAGGGACCGACTGATTCTTGACCCGGGATTCGGGGGCGGTATGTTTGGAAAAACGCCTGCCTATGATCTGCAGTTGCTAAAACATTTGGATCGTGTGCTTGATCTTAACTTTCCGGTTCTGGCTGGTATGTCCAGAAAGTCATTTATTGGTGCTGTGCTGAATAAGCCTGCGGAGCAGAGGTTGAGTGCCAGTCTCGCTGTCGCCACTCTGGCTGCTCAGGCTGGAGCTCAGATCATTCGAGTTCATGATGTCGCTGAAACGGTTGATGCTGTTCGCATGGTGGATGCCGTCAGGAACGCTTAAGGTGGTTTAATCGCCTGCTGTTCTGGGCAGGCATTGGCTGATGCTGTTTTGTTCTTCTCTTTCTTTAATTGCGCATGCTGTAAGTTCGGGTGCGAAGAGTTTTGTCATTTGTAAGACAATCATTGCTATTAAGTCTGTATGACAGTCATGTCATAATTTAAGACATATCTTCAGTATTTTATGTTCTGCCCCGCTATTCAGGTGAGTTAGGACATCTTCTGTTATTACCTGTCACTCCTTTTTGTCTATTCATTTGAGAGTGCTGTCTGGCAGCAGATTCAGGCATCAGGTTATTGAATAAGGGTTGCTTTATGGGTCGCAAATTTTTCGGCACCGATGGTATTCGTGGCAAGGTGGGTGAGTTTCCCATTACCCCGGATTTTGTTCTCAAGCTAGGCTGGGCTGCGGGTAAGGTGCTGGCTGCAGAGGGTGAAGGTAAAGTCGTTATTGGTAAAGATACCCGTATCTCCGGCTATATGTTTGAGTCTGCCCTGGAGGCAGGCCTGTCTGCGGCAGGTATTGATGTGTGTTTGACCGGTCCTATGCCGACACCGGCTATCGCCTATCTGACCCGTACTTTTAATGGTCAGGCCGGAATTGTCATTAGTGCCTCTCATAACCCTTTTTACGACAATGGTATCAAGTTCTTTTCTGGTAATGGCAGCAAGTTGCCGGACGATGTTGAAGCAAAAATCGAAGCTCTGATGGAAGGTGAGATTGAGGTCGTTGACTCCAATGGGTTGGGTAAGGTGACCAGACTGGATGATGCTTCCGGCCGCTATATCGAATATTGTAAAGCCAGTACTGCTTACCCTCTTGACCTGCGTGGTATGAATATTGTGATTGATGCCGGTCATGGCGCTACCTATCAGGTGGGTCCTGCAGTTTTCAGAGAGTTGGGTGCTAATGTCCATGCCATTGGAATTAACCCGAACGGTCTGAATATCAATGAATGTTGTGGTTCTACTCAGCCTGATAAGCTGGCTGAAATCGTCATAGAGCGTGGAGCCGATATGGGTATCGCCTTTGATGGTGATGGTGATCGCGTCATCATGGTGGATGACAATGGTGAGATTGTTGATGGTGATGAGTTACTGTTTGCTATCGCTCTGGATCGTCGTCAACATAATGAGCTGAAGGGCGGCGTGGTTGGGACTCTGATGACTAATCTGGGAATGGAAAAAGCTCTGGAAGCCAGAGGTATTCCCTTTGCCCGGGCCAGGGTCGGTGATCGTTATGTCAATGAGTTGCTGCTGAAACATGATTGGCAGCTTGGTGGTGAATCATCAGGTCATATCATTTGTAAAGATGTATCCACCACCGGTGATGGTATTGTCTCTGCGCTCCAGGTTCTTAAAGCTGTTGTTCGTTCAGGTAAGAAAATGTCTGAGCTGCGTGAAGGAATGAGCAAGTATCCGCAGACCATGATTAATGTTCGGGTTAAAGAGAAAAAAGATACTGACAAAGTGCCGGGTATTGTTTCAGCCATACAGGAGTCTGAAGCTGAGCTGGCAGGTCGTGGTCGAGTGCTCTTGAGGCCTTCCGGTACTGAGCCGTTTATCCGTGTCATGGTAGAGGGTGAGAATGCTGAGGAAGTGCGTGCTCACACTGAAAGACTGGCTAAGGTGGTTGAGCAGGAAATGTCCTGATTCTCGCTTCTATGGACTGGCTGGTTGATTTTCGGTCAGTCCTTCTGCTGTTGTAGATATTCATTATTGAGCCAGATCAGTTTTAGGCGAACTCTTCCTTCTCTGAATGGCTTTCCTTAGGTAGGATACAAAACTAACGTGTCAAATTTTTACAGGTCAGTGTGCCTGGACTTGACAGCCGTTGCTCGACAGAAATAGCCGTGAACAGATAAGCCATTTTTACCGCTCTGTGCGATGAAGATTTATTTGCGGAAAAGAAATATAAAAATATTTTACAGGAAAAATATCATGCGTTTTGTCGCTGCCCTCCTAATGCTGATCCTGCCTGCGCTCTCTCCTGCTCAGAACTACTCCATTGGTACTGGTGGTCAAAGTGGTATTTATTATCCGCTGGGTGGTGCGCTGGCAAAGGTATGGTCTGATAAGATGGATGGGATCAATGTAAAAGCAGAAGTCACCGCTGCTTCTGTTGAAAATACCATCAAGGTTGTTCGTGGTGGTATGCTGGCTGGCATTGCCATGGGGAATGTTGTTTTGGATGCTTACAAAGGTGAGGGCAAGTTTCCCGGTAAGATGCCGGTCAAGGTACTGTTTGCCCTCTATCCAAATCTGGTACATGCCTTGACGCTTCAAAACTCAGGCATTACCCAACTGTCTGAGCTTAAAGGCAAGCGGGTTTCTCTGGGTGCGCCGGGTTCCGGCACCGCTGTGACCTCTGCGGCACTTCTGAAAAGCATGGGTATTGATCCCGCGAAAGATATTCGTGCTGTTTACCTGAATTACTCTGAAACCACCAATGCTCTGGCCAATGGTCAGGTTGATGCTGGCTTCATTGTTGGTGGTCAGGGAGTGGGTGCCGTGACTCAGGTGGCTCTGACTCAAAAGATTCGTATCCTGCCAGTTTCTGAAAAAGAGCGTGAGAAGTTCATTACTGAAAACCCCGCTTACAGCAGCTACACCATTCCGGGTAATGTATACAACGGCGTACGTCAGGTTGATACCCTGAGTATCTGGAACGTATTGGTCGTCCGTGCTGATATGTCTGATGACATGGCCTTCAGCCTGACTAAAGCAGCTTTTGAAAACATGGGTGATGTTCGCAAGGTGGTTAAAGTTGCCGAAGCCATTACCAGAGCCAATGCTAATCGCCTGTCCGGTGTGCCTCTTCATCCGGGTGCTGAAAAATACCTGAATTCCATCAACTGAGTTTTCAGGTGGCTGAATGAATAAAGTCGTGATCAAAACGTCGGGCTGTCTGGTACTTGTCTTTGCAGTGCTTCTGTCCATGTTTCAGATCTGGCAGGGAATGACCTCGACGATTTCTGCCACCTATTTCAGGCCGGTTCATCTTGCTTGGGTCATGGTGCTGATATTTCTTCATTACCCTTTGTTGAAAAATGAAAAGAGTCGTTTTTTTGTGCCAGTAAGGCTGTTTGATTTGATTCTGGCAGTAGCCACTGTGGTGGCAGGTTTTCGAATCATTAACTTTGATTACAACGATATTAACTATCTCTTGTATGGTCTTTCCGATTATGACCTCTATGCTGGTGTCGTCTATGTGGTGCTGATGATGGAGGCCTGTCGTCGGGCTGTAGGCTGGGTAATGGTGTTCATAGCATTATTGTTCCTGGTTTATAGCGGCTTTGGGGATATGCTGCCAGGTGCGCTGGCAACCAAGAGTTACAGCATTCAGGAATGGGTGCAGTTTCAGATCTTCTCAAGTAATGGTGTGTTTGGTTCTGCGCTGGGTATTGCGGCAACCACTGTCTTTATTTTTGTTTTGTTTGGAGCCTTTCTTGAGGTAACGGGCGCAGGCAAGTTCTTTATTGATCTGGCTTTTGCTATTGCCGGTAAATATCGGGGAGGACCAGCCAAGGCTGCTGTCATAGCTTCTGCTGGCCTGGGTTCTATTTCCGGATCTGCCATTGCCAATACGGTGACCACTGGTTCCATCACCATACCGATGATGAAAAAGCTGGGTTATAAGCCTGAACAGGCTGCAGGTATTGAAGCTGCTGCATCGACCGGTGGGCAAATCATGCCACCTATTATGGGGGCCGGTGCTTTTGTCATGGCGCAGTTTACCGGAGTGCCGTATAGCGACATCATGATTGCGTCCATTGCGCCCGCGCTGCTCTACTTCTTCTGTACGCTATTGTACGTCCATATCATGGCTTGCAAGCTGGAATTGCCAACGGTCAATCGAACACAAGCGCTATGGAGTGTCATGAAGCAGGGTGCTCACTTCCTTATTCCTTTGGTTTTGATTACCGCTCTGTTGATGGTCGGGTACTCACCTCTCCTGGTAGGGGTGGCAGGCTGTGCGGCTATTCTGGCGGCGGCGGCATTAAGAAGTCATAGTCGCATAGGTCTCAGAAAAATCATTGAAGGACTTAAGTCGGGTGCGCTTCTGGCATTGCCAATCTCTGCAGCCTGCGCGGCAGCCGGGATCATTGTCGGTGTAGTGGGGCAGACCGGTATTGGGCTGCAGTTTACGCAGTTCGTCACGGCGCTTTCCGGCGGATATATGTTTACCGCACTCATTCTGATCAGCCTTGTCGCGCTGGTGCTTGGGATGGGTTTGCCTGTTACCGCTGCTTATATAGTGCTTGCTGTAATGGCTGTGCCATTATTGGGGGATTTTGGATTGCCTTTGCTGACGTCCCATCTAATTGTTTTCTGGCTGTCACAGACTTCCAATGTAACGCCTCCAATTGCACTGGCTGCTTTTGCCGGAGCGGGTGTCGCAAATGCCAGTCCTGTTAAGTCTTCAGTAGAAGCATTTAAATTGGCGGCGGGCTTGTTCTTGATTCCCATTATGATGGCCTATAGCGGTTTGATTAATACCGAGGGGGATTTTGCCGGGCTGATTATGGCTGTTGCCCAGACTATAGCCATCATCATTGCCATGGCAGTTGCTGTCGAAGGTTATCTGATTCAGGGGTTAAGTTTGCTGGAAAGAGGGTTGGCTTTCATCAGCTTGCCAGTTCTCTTGTTTAATCCTGCTGATTTTGGCTTTTTGGGTATCTTAATCGTACTGTTGCTGCTGTTTATGCAGCGGCGAGGAAAGGCGTGATCAATGGAGCACTCTGAGGCGAGTTAAGAAGTGTGCACCGGGTTCGCTCCCAATCGTAAGGAGTTTTTCAGTACTTTAATATCAAATAACCGTTCTACAAGGCCATTTTCATGACGGCCTTGAATGAACAGAAATGATTGTCTGTTCGCTTGATTGATCGTAGTTTATTGTTTTTATCAGGTAGTAGAAAATTACCAGCAAAAGATGTCAGCGCAGTTGTATAATAATGGCGCCTGGGTTAGTATTCCGACCTCGCGAATGTTGAGGTGAGCGGTATGCGCCAGCCACTAGTTGCCGGTAATTGGAAAATGAACGGATCTCTTGAAGAGAATCGTGAATTGCTGGGTAAGCTTGCTTCCGGTCTGTATACTAATGCTGAAGTGTTGGTTTGTCCTCCTTCGGTATACGCTCAAAATATTTGCGAGCAGTTGGCTGGTAGTGCCATTAAAGTTGGATTGCAGAATGTGTCTGACAAAACTTATGGCGCTTATACCGGCGAGGTTTCGCCTCTGATGGTTAAAGATCTCGGCATTGAATACGTGATCATTGGTCATTCTGAGCGTCGCTCTCTGTTTGGGGAGGGGGATGAGGAAGTTGCTGCGAAATTCTGTGCTCTGACAGATCAGGGTTTAGTACCTATTCTTTGCGTGGGTGAAACTCTGGAAGAGCGAGAGGCTGGCGACACCATGAAGGTGGTGACGGCTCAGGTTGAAGCTGTGCTGCGGACTGCTGGTCCGGAGCGTTTGGCAAATTTTGTGATCGCTTATGAGCCCGTATGGGCTATTGGAACCGGACTGACTGCAACGCCTGAGCAGGCGCAGGAAGTGCATGCCGTGATTCGTGGCTTGCTGGCATTACAGGATCAGGCTATGGCTGACAGAACTCGTATTCTGTATGGTGGTAGCATGAAAGCAGCTAACGCTGCAGACCTGATTGCTTTGCCGGATGTTGACGGCGGTCTTGTGGGGGGAGCCTCATTGGTTGCTGAAGAGTTCCAGGCGATCTGTCGCGCTGCAGGATAGTGATGGAAACCATAGTTCTTATTGTTCATGTTCTTGCTTCTGCTGCCGTAATCGGGCTGATTTTGTTGCAGCAGGGGAAGGGTGCGGAAGCCGGTGCCAGTTTTGGTTCCGGTGCGTCACAGACGGTGTTTGGTAGTCAGGGTACCGGCAACTTTATGAGTCGCACGACAGCGATTCTGGCGACAGTATTTTTTGTGACCAGTTTTGCTCTGGCAATGGTGGCCAGGCAAAAGGCAGACAGTATCAGTGATGCAGGTGTGCCAACTGTAGTTGTAGAAGAGTCCGTTCCGGCCGGTGATGCGCCGATCGCACCAGAAGCAGCTTCAGAAAAGAGTATCGAGAGCGATGCTCCTGTGATAGAATCACAACCCGTCGAGAGTGACGAGCAGAATAAAGAGCTGTCTCTGCCTCCAGTCCAGTAAGGGCTAGCTTTAAGCAGGATGTAGTGGTGGTGTTTGCCCAGGTGGTGGAATTGGTAGACACGCCGTCTTGAGGGGGCGGTGGCCTAGCGGCCGTGCGGGTTCAAGTCCCGCCCTGGGCACCAAATTGCCATTAACTTTTTTGGTAAATGGAAGAAAAGAATTTGGTATATCGTTGTAACGTTTAAATGACGTATCTACAGTTATGGCTTGTGAAGCAAGTTTTTAGCTGGCAGTATACTAATAGGTTTGATGCGGGGTGGAGCAGCCTGGTAGCTCGTCGGGCTCATAACCCGAAGGTCGT
>NZ_JAHHPQ010000601.1:0-4433 GCF_024606245.1 Endozoicomonas sp. SESOKO2 | reverse complement strand
CAATTTATTGCAACCGCAGTAGGACAGCCTTAAGTCCGACAGGCTGCTAGAATGGTTTCACCCTCATATTTTTTGTTACACCGGCTGTATGCGATATATCACTTCTCCGCTAGCAGGTTGCCTGCTGGCGGCTTCTGTACTCGCAGGGCGTCATTACTTTCCCGATTATTTTCAGGTGATTGCCCGTTTTGAATCGGCATTGCTTTTCCTGAGTGGGCTGGTTGCCGGCATTCGATTGCCGGATATTGATCTGGTTTTTCCGGGATTGAGTCACCGTTCAGGGATTACTCATTCGTGTCTTCTGGCGCTGCTGCCTCTGATGTTTGATCTACCTTTTGTTGCAGGCGGTCTGGCCATGGGGATTGCGTTGCATTTGTCATCCGATATCCAGCCCAGGACATGGTCAGGTGGAGCATTGATCAAGTTTCCAATACTGGGCAGTATCGGGATACTCTCACCACTGTGGATCCTGTTCAATATTGTGGGGTGTATTGTCGTGCTGTTCCATATATTACCGCAAGAGCATGAGGTAGGCCGGTGGGCCATTCTGATTGTGATGCTGGTGGGAGGTGGCTGGTATTTCTTGAGTGAGGAAAAAAAGCGGCTTTTTCCATTGATTACACTGGCGTTCAGTATGTTATTGGTGCATCAATACAATAAAGGTCAGCTCAGTGTTGAGATAGTGATTCAGTATTTTGTCTGAAGATAGCGGACGCTTCCAGCTGGAGGCGTCCGCTGGAAACTTATTGTTTTCCGGCTGTCAGAGCTCGCTGCTGCTCACGAGTGGCTTGTTTGGCTTTTCTTCGATTCAAGACCGTATTACCGACTTCACCTCCGAGGTGAGCTTCTCCACGTCGTCTTGCCAGCTGAATCTGGTGTTCACGTTCACGGAAACGTTGCTTCTGATCCGGCGTGTGCTTGTCATAGCAATGAGGGCAGCTGACGCCCTGTTCGAAATGTTCACTGAGTTGATCCTGCACGGTAATAGGAAGACGACAGGCATTGCATTGGTCGTACTGACCTTTTTCAAGCTGATGATTGACGGTGACACGATCATCAAAGACAAAGCATTCGCCTTCCCAGGTGGACTCTTGCTGAGGTACTTCTTCCAGATATTTCAAAATCCCGCCTTTCAGGTGGAAGACCTCTTCAAAACCCTGTTCTTTCAGGTAAGCCGTCGACTTTTCGCAGCGTATGCCGCCGGTGCAGAACATGGCCACTTTCTTGTGCTGCTCCGGGTTCAGGTGGTCCCTGACGTACTGGGGAAACTCCCTGAATGTCTCGGTATTGGGATTGATGGCATTCTTGAAGGTGCCTACCTGCACTTCGTAATCATTGCGGGTATCGACCACCAGGACGTCCGGGTCATTGATCAAATCGTTCCATGATTTGGCATCGACATAGGTGCCGACCACTTGGTTAGGGTCAACACCTTCGACACCCATGGTGACGATTTCTTTCTTAAGTTTGACTTTGGTGCGCTTGAAAGGCATCGCTTTGGTGTAGGACAACTTGTACTCAAGTTCAGCGAGGCGAGAATCGCTTTTTAGCCAGGCCAGAAGCTGGTCTATAGCACTTTGGGTGCCGGCAACGGTGCCATTAATACCTTCGTGGGCAAGTAGCAGAGTGCCACGAACGGCATTATCTTCCATTACTTTCAAAAGGTCAGGCTTGATGGATTTAAAGTTATCCAGAGTGACAAATTTATAGAGCGCACAAACGACAATTGACATATGGGGTCCTGTTGCTGGCCGGAGCGTAAATCCGGTGCAGTGTGTCATAGCCTTCAGGCGAAAAAAAAGGCTAACTTTATGGTCAGGAATCAGACCAGCAGACAAGCATAGCAAATAGGATGGGCTGGTTGCCAGTCAGCTTTGCAGCCAGACCTCCTTGGCCCAGTGCCAGACCGAAGGCCAGGTGACTTCCGAGAGGTCACCTTCCTTCCAAAGGCCCACTTCCCCTTCTGCAGAGACGCAATAAAAATCGCCACTATGCTCACACAGCGGCAGCAGGTCTCTGGGTACTCCCTGATCCCAGGCGATGGCTGCCACCTCGGGCAGGTAGGTGTGAGAGTGGGGGTCTTTTATGGTAACGGGTTCCATGGAACCATAAACAACGTCACTGACCTGCAGCAGAAACTCCCGGAAGTCAGAAGGGATAGGAATCAGCAGCTGCTCTTCAGCTTCGATAATCTCGTCTTCGTCAGGAAGCTCAAGTGGCGTAGGCACCTCGACGGCACTTTCCCGGAGTTCATCAATGACATCTTCCATAGTGATAACCTGTGACTGCTGCTGTGACGGTAGAAAAGCCCCTTAAGAACCCGGGGCTATCATGAGGCTTAATCGTGTTTCCTGATTATCTGCGACCTTTGCCTGATCTGCCAGATTGGGCAGGTTTTTTTCCGGGATTGCCGGAACGGGATTTGAATGCCGGTCTCTTTTTGTTGCCAGCAGGCTTTTTACCCGGTTGACCCGAAGTTGAACGTGGCTTGCCTGGCTTTTTGGTGGGGGCATCATTCAAAGTCACGTTAACACCGTCTTCAAAATAAGGAACCGGCTCAACCTTCAGGGGTTTTTTTATCAGCTTGCGAATGGCTTCCAGTTGCTTTTTCTCTTCCGGGTTCATCAGAGAGATCGCCCGCCCCGGGCTCCCGGCACGACCGGTTCGACCAATACGATGCACATAATCCTGCGGCACTTTAGGCAGATCGTAGTTTACAACCAGTGGCAACTGATCCATATCCAGCCCTCTGGAGGCGACATCGGTGGCTACCAGAATCCGGTATGCACCCGCCTGAAACTCAACCAGCGTTCTGCTGCGAGCATGTTGGCTCTTGTCACTGTGCAGTGCTGTGGCACTGATACCTTCGTCAGACAACAGGTCTGCGACTTTCTCGGCAGCTTTTTTGGTGCGAACGAAAACCAGAACCTGCTCCCATTTGCCACCTTCAATGATATAGCTGAGGATTTCCGGCTTATCATGCTGATCCACAGGATAGACAGACTGTTTGACGGTGTTGGCCGCGGAGTTGGGGGTCTCTACTTCAATTTTGACCGGATGACGCTGGAATTCATGGGCCAGCGCCTTGATCTCTTTGGAGAAGGTTGCAGAAAAAAGCAGGTTCTGCCGCCTGACGGGCAAAACCTCAAGAATCTGATCAAGCTCGGCCTTAAAGCCAAGATCCAGCATTCTGTCGGCCTCATCCAGAACCAGAATTTTCAGATGATCCAGGGTCAAATGTTGTTTTCGAATCAGGTCCAGCAGTCGGCCTGGTGTCGCTGTGAGGACATCCGCCCCTTCTTGAAGCGTTGTTATCTGGGGCTCTATATCAACACCGCCGTAGGCGACGGCTGAGCGAAGAGAGAGGTTTGAACCATAGCGAATGACACTCTCGCCAACTTGAACAGCCAGCTCTCGGGTGGGTACCAGAATCAGGGCGCGAACAGGATGATTCTTGAGCGTCCGCATTTCTGACAGGCGGTGCAACAGCGGCAGGGTGAAACCCGCCGTTTTGCCCGT
Organism: Endozoicomonas sp. SESOKO2; assembly: GCF_024606245.1. Taxonomy (NCBI): domain Bacteria; kingdom Pseudomonadati; phylum Pseudomonadota; class Gammaproteobacteria; order Oceanospirillales; family Endozoicomonadaceae; genus Endozoicomonas; species Endozoicomonas sp. SESOKO2. The sequence continues at coordinate 914 of NZ_JAHHPQ010000601.1, read as the reverse complement.
TCCGGTTTGGGCTGATGCCATGACATCGCGACCTGTCAGAACCATCGGAATGGCTTTGGCCTGAATCGGGGAGGCTTTTTTATAACCTTGTTCTGCGACGGCCTGAAGTAGAGGTTCACACAAACCAAGGGATGAAAAATCAGTCATGTTGATCTGTAGACCTCTTAAGACATGAAATGGGCCGGAGATTGTACAGCAGTCCGTGGTGTTGTGCATTGGGGTTTACCCGCTCTCAATGCAATGGGGATGTGGCTCAGAACTGTTTGCGCAGCCGAATAGGCAGTTTTCGGAACTCCATCTCGTAGTGACTTTCGGTTCCGGCCATCGACCCGGCGCTGTCATAAAACCATTGAGCCATGCCATAAAAACCCTCTTCATAGGTATTGATAGCCCCCGTCAGGGTGATCTCTCCCAGACTCTGGTTGATATTCATAACCTTGACAAAACCGTCGAGTTCAGGGCCTTTCAGCTTGAAGCTGGCATCAGAGCTGCAGTCGGCCAGTGTAAAGTATTCATTTTTGATGAGTTTATGGTGGAGGGCGCCTGATGGATCCATGTCCAGTTCGAACAGCTTGAGGATGCCAGAGGTTTTGCTGTCAGGGGCGATCTTCAGTTCCATATGAAACTGTTCCACCCTGCCACTGGAGCGATCAAAAGTGATTTTTGACGTGCCAGAGTAGTTCCCGGCGGGCAGTTTGCAGAGGTTCTCAGCATTGGCAAAACTGGCCAGGCAAACAAGCACGCTGAATAAAATGTTGTTCAGTCTGATTTTCATATCCTTCTCCAAATATTTTTATTACTGAAGTACTAATTTGGACAAGAATTGATCGGATAAGTTCTAAGGGAGAAGGGAATTGTTCTGGCTAGCAGCCTGTCGGACTTAAGCGTCCGTAGCGAGGATTGCAAGAAATTGA
>NZ_JAHHPQ010000600.1:0-1250 GCF_024606245.1 Endozoicomonas sp. SESOKO2 | reverse complement strand
AAAGACCGCGTCATCATGGGAAATGCTGCCTTTTTCTAACCATGATCCATCGGTTCTTTGACCAATGATTTTCGAGGTTCCGTCTAAGCTGGCAGTCACCACATGGCGATCATCGGGGCTGAAAGTGGCTGATTGAATTCCACACTTATGATAAATGGTGACTTTTTTTTCCCATGATCCTTTGCTTGTCTGGCCATAGATTTTCACACTGCCATCCTGGCTGGCAATCAACACGTGGCGGCTATCGGCGCTGAAGATGGCCGAGTTGATATGATGCTTGAAGTGAATGACGATTTTTTGTAACCATGATCCATCGGACTCCTTGCCGTAGATTTTCGCCCTGTGATCCGTGTTCGCAGTCAATACATGTCGGCCATCGGGGCTTAGACTCGCTGAAATGACATTGTTAAAATCGGGGATGGTACCTTTTTTTTCCCGTGATCCATCGATCTTGTAGCTATAGATTATCCCCTTGTTATCCGACCTGGCGATGATCAAATGATAGCCATCGGTGCTGAGGGTGTTTGGTTGGACAAATGTACCTTGTGAAAAGGTGGCTGTTAATTCCCAGGATTCATCGGCCTTCCGGGTATGGATTTGCACAGAGTCATTTACATCTTTGACCACCAGATGGCGGCCATCGGCGCTAAAGATGGCTGATATGATCGGTAACTCATGGGTAATACTGGCTTTAAATTGCCATGATCCATCGCACCCTAAGCCAAATATTTTCGCAGTGTCATCGATGCTGGCGGTCACCACATAAAGGCTATCGGCGCTGAAGGCGGCTGAACGGACATAATGTTTATGGGCAATAATCGCTTTTAATCCCCATGATCCATCCATCTTATGGCCGTAGATGTTCGCATTGTCGCTTTCACTGACGGTCACCAGATGGCGGCCATCGGGACTGAGGGTGGCTGAGGTGTTAATTGTATTTTCGTGAATGGTGGATTTTGAAACTAAATTAAACTTTTCACAATCAGACATTAGCTTAGCCTTGGTGAAATACAACAGAGCAGGTGAATAAATACTCTTCTGACGGCGATCTTTGAGTGAGTCGACGAGTGCCTTGTCATTCGTAAATGACTGCAACCAATCACGGAGTTGATTCTCATTTTTTGTCGTAATGGCTGCTCTTAGTTGATGCTGATGATAAGAAGGAAATTGGCGATACCATGCTTTTGCCAGAGCGTTATCTTCTTTGACAGCATCGTGAAGGTGGGTGCATACCTGTTGTAAACGGTGAA
>NZ_JAHHPQ010000063.1:0-5742 GCF_024606245.1 Endozoicomonas sp. SESOKO2 | reverse complement strand
ACTATAGTCATTGTGTGGCTATAGGCATTTCAATTCGTGATTACAGTTCCGAAGATCTTTCCGGATATCCACCTAAACAGCAACTATTGGATAAATAACTTCACAGCATGATGTTAGTGTTCCATTTCTGAGGGAAAACGTAAATGCTTATATTATCGAAAGTCGCCTATTGTACGACAGAAAAATGTTACCTGTGATGACCTGAGTAACGGTTGTGACTGTTCCATGAACTCCCGTAGTCAAAGTGATCAATAGCGATGGCGTCTGGGTATCTATTGCATGGATAACGGTAGAAAAGTCCTGCTTTGTCAGGGACTGGCATGTATTCTGACTCGTTTAAATACAGGCCAGGCAATCTGTAGAGCGAGTCCGCTTTTACAATGCAGAAGTCATTCCCTGCCTCTCTTAACTTAACGGCAGTTTCAGTCAGCAAGCTGCCCGGGCGAAACTCTTGCACCTTTGGCGCCCAGTCAATGTAGGGGTAAATTTTGGTATGGGGAAGCATTAGCCACCCTGTTTGTTCGTCCGCTGCTGCAGCCCTGTACCAACTGTCTATCCCCAGCAGAAAAAAAGCCGGACCGAAAATGTCTACTTTGGAATGGGGTACTTCATCTTCCAGAGGAGGGATGGATAACAGCAGGTTATTGAGCGCCGGGTGATTGGCCTCAGCGGCAAAAAAAGCGTTGCTCAAGTAGCCTTGCTGAGACGTCAAAAATGCAAACTCATTAGCCGTTATGAGTGTGTATAGAGGTTGTTTAATGAGGTCGGCCATTTCATTGGGATTAAGCAGTTCAAACTTCATATCGAAATAGAAACCGCCGAATTCGTGGACGATTCGATATCTCAGGATGTCGCCCAGACTAGCGAGGTGACTATCGTCAGACGTTCTGTTGCGTTCCAGAATAGCCTTAATGACCGAATGCTCATTATCAAAAAGTTCATTAATGGAGTATTCTTTTGTGGTGTATTCTGACTCGGTCCAGGTATGTCGAATGATTTTTCCATTCCGTTCGAGGAAGTTGTTCTGAGTGGCTCGCCACAGGTTATACTCCCAGCCCTTGACCTTTTTAAAACTCTGACTGACGATATCCAGGTATTCGGGTACTTTTGCACCAATCCAGATTTGATGAATCTTACCCGGGATGGCCGCTTCTGTGCTGCCTGAAAGTACGGCAAACAATAAAATGAGTGGTCGACAGACGCTAAAAAATACTGGGTGTGCCCAACTTTTTACAAGCAGATCACGGTTGTTTGTGTTTATCAATTTGGAATCCATTTTTTAATCTGTACAGTAAAATAAGACTTCAGCTATCAGTGGAGTTCGCCCCCAAAGGCCACAGATGTTAAGCTGATGTTCGATTTAAGGGACTTGGCACAGCTCTTTCAAACTGCTTTGAAGAAGGGGTGTAGCCATTGTTCCATCATTGGAAACGAAAAAGGGTTTTAATGGTCTGCATCTCTTCGACATTCGTCGAGATAATATAGACAGGCTTTCGACAATGAGTAGCCGGTATAGCTGAACTGACCATTTTTTCTCTGAATGATATTAAAATGAGTAATTTGATTAAGCTGAATAGCTTGATTTTTATGGCACCACTATGAATGCATTAATACAGCTGACAGACGCCAAGGAAGCGCTGGTAAAAGCAGCGGAAAAGCTGATAGCCGAGAGGGGGCTGGATGCGGTTTCAGATCGTGAAATAGCCAGAGCCGCAGGACAGAAGAATAATTCTGCTGTTCAGTATCATTTTGGTGACCGGGCAGGGCTGATTAACGCCATTCTGGATTTCCGAATGATCCCTCTCAACCAGAAGCGTCATGAGATGCTTGATGAGCTTCTCAACCATAAAGAACCACCAACTACCAGAGATCTGGTGAAGGTTTTGTTGCTTCCATACATGGCAAACCTGAAAACCTCAAGAGAAGAGAGTTCCTATACCAGTCTGGTCTGTCATCTGTTTCAGCGAGGTAATCATCAGATCGCTGCGATGGATACCCCCAGAAGCAGCTCTCTGGTTCGTATGACCGAGGCATTTGGTACCATTTTGCCACATTTGAGTGTCAAAGAGCTCCGTGCCCGGCTCGCTTTTATGGGGTCCATAGTGATTCATACAGTAGCTCGCTGGGATCAGCAGTGCCGCCTGGACCCTGAGACCTGGACACCAGAACATATTAGCCAGCAGGCCCGGTTCCTCATTGAGTTTCTGGCGGGAGGAATGGATCAGGATGCTCTGGCTGATTAAGCCCGACTCAGGAACCAGAATTCCCCGACGAGGAAGATACTCTTTCAGAATCTGACCACTGGTTTTTTAAATAGTGATTTACAGCTAAGGCCGTGGTGGATGAGAACGATTAAATTGTTTTGATGAGTGGCCTGAAAAAATGAATCGGGTTCGGGTTCATACACCGGCAGGGAAAGCAGATCGGAAAAAGATCACCCAAACTCGATTCGAGAGTAAGCGAGTTCAGATAATATCAATATCCGCAACGCAATCGAAAATATGGTTGGGCTTGTAAGGGACCTTATCGATATCAGCGAGTCGGGATACACCGGACAAAACCAGAATGGTTTCAAGGCCGGCCTGAAAGCCCGCAAGAATATCAGTGCGCAGGTTGTCACCTACAATGACGGTGTTGTCTGAATGTGACCCCATTTTGTTCAGGGCGGCACGTATAATCCAGGCACTGGGTTTGCCCACATAGAATGGCTTTTTGCCAGTAATCCGCTCGATAGGAGCACACAGTGCACCGCAGGCCGGAGTCATATTGGGACCGTGGGTATCAGGGTTTGTGGCAATAAAACGTGCTCCTTCAGACACAAACCGGGCTCCGGTGTGGATCATGTTCCAGTTGTAATTCTTGGTTTCACCCACGACGACAAAATCCGGATTGATATCGGTAATGGCAAAGCCTGCTTTATACAGTTCGTGAACCAGGGCACCCTCGCCGATGACATAAGCTTTCTGACCTTCCTGCCGTTTAAGAAATTCTGCTGTAGCCATGGCAGAAGTGAAAAAGCAACTTTCCGGAATAATGATGCCGACAGAAGCAAAACGGTTCTGCAGGTCTTTCTCGGTCTGGGAGGGATAGTTGGTTAGCATGACCAGAGAGATGTCCCTCTCCAGCATACTGTGAATGAAATCATCAGCACCGGGAATCAGGGTGTTGTCATGCAAAATCACGCCGTCAATGTCACAAATTACGCTTTTAGACATAATACTATCTGATCAGGTTAGACTCTGAGAAGGGCATTATAAAGGGCTTGAAAGCCAGAAGGCCAGAAAGCTTTCCAGCCCGAAGTGCCAGCGTCTGATTACGCTGTTGTTAACCAAATCTGAACATCGTGTATCCACTTCACGATGGCCACCAAAACCTCTCTTGCCTTTGTGCAGACAGCTACAGCTTTCGGTATACTTAACTTACTCAGTCAAAGTCGTTTAACCCGCTGGTTAGTTGCCTGATCTGGAGGGTGTCGCAAAAGTGCTTTATTCTGTAGTCCTTGAGGTGATTTCCGTTCAATACATACAAAAAAACAGGACTGAGCACCATTGTGATCAAATATCATCTGATTTTATTCAGAAAGCTGTGATAGTCATCAGGGTTCAGTCCCAGTTTCTGCAAGTATTGGACGGTCGAAAAGAGAACTTCCCCGGCAGTATAATCTTTGCTGGATCTAACATCGTCAGGGACAGGCTGAATCGGCTCATTGCGCTTTCGACGTTCATGAATATATTCGAACCAGGCTTGTAAAAACTGATTAACCAATTTTAACTCCCTCAAATTTTCAGGGCAGCGAAAAAAACGAAACTCTATTGTACCATAGGGTTGGATCATCTCTGTTCCTGGAATATGCAACAAAGAAATAGCCATATATTTGTCTATCTCTACATCAGAAAACCCACCAAACATTTGTTGTAAAGGAGCCATCTGTATCAGATGACTGTATATTTTTGAAAACCGCTTAAGCTTCTCCAGTTTTTCTGAATCGGTTTGCCAATGACCATTCGGTTTTTCATAATTGAATCCCGCTAATTTTTCATTGTACGTAGCAATCATCCAGTTTATCCGCTCAATGGCTAACCCCCTCATATCAGAATAATCAGAAAACAATTTATACCATTGACTCTCATCATCATTGATGATTCGGTCATTATTCCCGAATGCTCTTAGTAAATAGGGATTGCTCTCAATCTCCCTCTGCAATTCCAAAAGAACACTCGGATCACCGTGGGTGGCACTCAATGCATCGACATGCTTGTGACCGGAAGAATAACCTATAAGCCCATCTTGAATCATTGAATCAACCACTTCAAAGACTTTTTCAAAACAACTGTCCACATTGGCTTCACCATCATGGTATGGTTTACAATTCACCTCAAACCATGCATCACCATCCATAGTAGGAGTTATGTGGAAAAGACCATCAAAAGTTAAGTTATGAGTGCCAACACCTGCCTTGTTAGCCCCTGACTTTTTCATACGATCTTCAAATATGGGAATATAATTGCTATCTTGTAGGCTTCCCGTTTCAATTATTGAAGTTATATCGTATTCCAGCTCTTCACCAAATATGAGGTTTAGGTTATTATCAAGCGTTATATCTTGTTCCAGGCAGTCTTGCTTTTCTTCAAGCATATCATTAAGAGTACCTAACCAAAGTTTTTTAAGATTCGGTCCAATGAGAACTTCATTAAAAGATTTTCTAAGGGTATTATTTTTTCGTAGAGCGTCAGTAATAAGATTTCTACTCATTGCATTTTCATTAAAATCCATCAATTTCCTTGATTCATCAGTAAGTTCTCGTCTGTAGAGGGTGATCAATTCCATGAGATTAAGAAATTCTGAAAAACAGCCATTACCAAAAAATATTTTTTCAAAAAAACGAAATGCATCATGCCGAGCTAACAGGTAGTACTTATTTTTAAATTCATTATGATGTCCATGGTATATGTAAAGATAGTCGGCTAATAAAGCACCAAGATAGTAGTATTTATATGTCTTGTTATTAAGTGATGACTCACTTTTTCTTTGAGAAAATGTTCTGGATAAAATGGAATCTATTATTTCAATATTTTTAGTGCTAATTCTAAGGTCAGGTCGATATTTATGGGTATCAGTTTTAAAAGTAAATTTCTGGTTTGTTAACATTCCTTCCATATATAATATGAAATCTACAAAAATTTCTTTAACATTGTGTTCAGTAGTCATGACATTACCTCGAAAATGGACATGTTCAAAATCCTTTCTTTTTTCATTCTCGATTATTCTTTCGATAGAAAAATCATGTTTCTCAGTGAGTTTATTAATAGTATTTAAGAAATGCCCGGCTGCCTCTTGAGGTGTCAAGTCTGGAGTATTTAAGCTGAGGTTTGAGTCGATTCTCCTGCGCTTGCCCAGTTTTACTTTTAATGATCCTTGTTGCCTTTGATTTTCGGTTTGATCCCCTTTTTTGGTCTGCCGATCACTATCAACTTTGTCATTTCCTGTCAGATTTTCCTTTGAATTACCCAGACTGATAATATCGGGAATGTCACCAGTATTCCCTTTCAAAAAGGCATTTTTAGCAGTATCAGGCAAAAAGAATGAAAAAGTATTCAAGACATTCGCCTGATTATTAATAATCTCATTTTTTTCGTCGGCTAATGGATAGAGGTTATTCTTTTCTTTTTCAGAAAACTCTGTGTTCTTTTTGTGATCGAGTTCTTTAAGCTCTTTTTTTACTTTATATGTTGCACTCTCTAG
>NZ_JAHHPQ010000599.1:0-5095 GCF_024606245.1 Endozoicomonas sp. SESOKO2 | reverse complement strand
CGCACAACTTGGGCTTGTTTCGCTGAAAGACTTATGGATTAGGTTTCACTATCCTTGGTGAACCGCCCGGTGCGGACCCGCATGCCGGGTGGTTTGGGGAGAGCTGAAGAAAGATCAACTCTTACCCGATTAGCCATTACTCTCTCTCGCTCTACGACCAATTATCCAATGAGGGATAAATATTAAAATATCAATTATTACTACGATTAGAGATTTAATAAATGTCTGCATTGAACTTCTAGCTTCTACTTCAAGAGCTAATTTTCTTGCATCTTCTCTCTTTTTAGTAAGCTCTCCTTCTGGAGGTCTTTTTCCGGCTTCACCACAGCCTTCTTTACTATATTCTCCACATGAGGGTTTGATATTGTTCCAATATCTATCGTTATTGTTTAGACGCTTATAATCATGTGAAGACAAACCAAACTCTGGACTTACTACGCTAACTAAATTGTAAAGCATTATCCCAGATGTAACTGCAAAACATATGAGAGTTACAGAACATATAAGTAATGCGTAAATCTCAAGTATTGTTTTTCTCATTATTCTTCCTCAAGTTTATTCATATGCGAAAGGGCCAACGCCTGGTTTAGGTGCGCCGAAGGCGACACCTGGAACCAATTGGTACCTATTGAGCCTTCTCCCCAGCTTACTGAGTAAGCTAATAGGCGACCAAACCAAAAAAGGAGAAGACCCAATGAGATTCTACACCAACTCTCACCCTTACTACTGTGGTATTGATCTCCATGCCCGAATGCTCTTCGTTTGTATTCTTGATTAGCAAGGCGACACCTTGGTTCACCAGAAAATAGCGGCTGATCCATCAGCTCTTCAGGCCTTAATCGAACCTTATCAGAACAATATTGTAGTGGGTGTTGAATGTATGCATTGCTGGGCAACACAGCAGGCACTCAACGACATTTATCTTGCAAATATCGGGTTTGTCTCCCTGAAAGAGTCATGGATCAGGTTTCAGCATCCTCGGTGAACCGCCCGGTGCGGACCCGCATGCCGGGTGCTGTGGGGAGGGCTGGAGAAAGGCCAGCCCTTACCCGATTTAAGCGAGCATTTTTAGTTGATTGGCAGATATTCTGCATTGTGAGCGTGTTTTGTTTTATGTTTAAAGTAGAAAACTATACTGCTTCCAATGATGGTTATCTCGATAACCATTGCGGCTGATTGTGATAAATAATCCCATACTACAATTGAGACGTCTTGTGCAAAATATTGAGTTAATAACATTCCTACATTCAATCCATTTGCAATAACGTCGATGCAGGCCCAAGAAATATCTGATGCTTCTGGTTTTTGCCCTTTTTTACAACTTTTCCATGTATTTTGAACTAGTTGAACGAAGGGGCCCGCAATTGTTGCGACTGTAGATGTTACTGAGAATGTTGTCACTACAGGATTGCTCCATGCAGGAATAGAGCTGTTTTTGTTATTAACATCATTATCTAAATTAAAGCTATCAGGAGTAGTTCCTCCAACTGGTGTCTTATAAACAATTTGATAGGTATGATCCATTTTCTTTTGTATTTTATCTTGAAGCTTTAATCTGATTTCTTCCTCTGATATGATTTCCTGCTTACAGGAAACGTAATTTCCTTCAAGAAGGCTACATACATACTTCGTTGTTATTTCAATTACTTCAGAGCTAGACTCTTTTTCATCAGCACTTGCTTTTGCTATTAAACAAAGAAGAAATACTGCTGATAATAATTTATCTCTTAACATCCTAACACCTATTACGTAGTTTTGAATATACATGTTAGGACAAGTCAATGTGAATATAAGTCACTTTTATCTGTAACAATAGAGAAAGACTTTCTAACATAATCAATTCTACTGTATAAGCATGATGACTCAGATGCGCTTAACCTCAAAGCTGACGGGTAGCGGAACAGTCCCGTCAAGCGAGTTGTTAGGTGGCATGGCTATTTCTGAAGGTGGTTTACGATGATGGCGAGAGTTGCTAGTGGCACTGTTCGAAATGGACCTACCCACCGCTAAGAAATACCCACTCTGCTGATTATGGCCCATCATGCTGATTTGATTGGTCCTCGACCAAGCGGGATGTTTTGAGTAGTACTCGGCTCCCAAAATTTCTTACGTTACATCATGGGGAAACAATGATGATAAGTACCGCTCAGAGAACTTACCATCATTGCAGATTGCTTAACTCATCTTAAGTTATGCTGCCTGCCAACTAGTCGTGATTACAGGATCGATTTGATTTCGAGTATCCTGTGACAGCTGAGCGTTGCCCGCAGGTGGGGCACTGAAACCAGCCATTGCAGTTACAAGGCTGTCAACCTTGTTTGCAAGAAGCACTGCATCGTTGGTACGAATCTCATCCAACTGCTGACTTGTATCGCGATACCAATCTTCAATGACAATGGCATCGTTGGAACCCACAACATCGATCAACAGATTATCGCCAGAACGAATCAGCCAGATATTCTCTTTGCTGATACCTTCCAGCTCCAGAACATCATGATCCGAAGCATTGGTACTCTGGTTATTCAACATATCCAGACCATCACCTGCGGCAAACTGGTACGTGTCGTTACCCTCACCTCCCATCAGGTAGTCATTACCCTGCTTGCCTGACAGTACATCATTTCCGTCAGAACCGTTCAGGATATTGCGCCCCTGGTTACCGGTCAGAATATTGCTCAGCTCATTGCCTGTTGCATTGATATTATCCGTGCCAGAGAGTGTCAGATTCTCCAGATGATCACCCAGGGTATAGGAGACCGATGACATGACGGTATCTGTACCTTCATTCAGGCGTTCAACCAGTCGATCAGCGGTATTATCAATGACATAAATATCATTACCTTCGTTGCCCACCAGAGTGTCTATGCCACCCATGCCAGAGAGCAGGTTATTACCGGCATTACCCACAATGCGGTTATCCTGGTCATTACCTGTAGCCATCAGATGTTCATTGCCTGTCAGGGTCAAACTCTCAACCTCTGCATCAAGGGCATAGCTGACACTACTGATCACATGGTCAAAACCACCGGCAACCAGTTCATTTACCTTATCGCCGATATTGTCAACGATATAGGTGTCGTCCCCGGTTCTGCCTGTCATATCATCAGCACCAGAACCTCCATCGATATAATTGCCTCCAGCGTCACCGACCAGAGTATCATCCCCGTCGGTTACCAACCCATAAGGTTGGCTATTGGCAAAAATAAAGTGATCTGCAGTCACACTGGCCGCTGTCGTATTAAAGAGGTTAACGAAGTACTCCTGCCCCGCATTATTGATAGTCAGGCGGGCAATCGCCAGTCCATTAATAACACTTTGAGTGACAGTAATATCCTGAAAGCCCCGGACACCCTCAAGCTGGCTCAAGTCAATCTTGTCACCATTGGCGTTCACATCAAAGTCAGCAATAAAGTTGGTCGATGACATTCTCATCACACCATTAGATGAACTCAAGCTGAGATTTTGAGAGCCTGTTTTATCCCTTGAGACAATATAAGTGTCTGAGCCTGAGCCTCCCAGCAACCCTGTTACTACATTGGCTCCCGTTGAAGAAAGGTCAATATTCCCCAAGTCACCATCAAGGTACAAGGTATCGTCACCGCCCTGACCCTGCAGAAGGTCGTCGCCATCACCTCCCTGCAACACATCATTGCCTTCTCCACCCAACAGGTTGTCTTGGCCGGAATCACCCAATAAACGATCATGACCGTCTTCACCAAGCAGCAGATCGTTTCCGCTTCCTCCAAAGAGCAAGTCATCACTGCCTCCTCCTTCCAGTCGGTCATTCCCCTGACCACCTTGTAGCCAATCCGTTCCCGGGGTGTTGGTGATATACTCACCATCAATGAAATCATTACCATCACCACCATCCAGAACATCATTGCCTGTCACAGCACCAATGGCATCGTTCCCCCCTTGTGCAAAATACGTCATATTGCCCAAACTATCGGGCAGCAGACCATTCTGAACATTATCATCACCTGTCCAGATCGTTGAATTTGCCAACATATCCAGATAGGCATCCAACAAGGATTCATCCGATATAAAGGTAAAGTCCTGCTCAGTAATATGGGCGACTTGCTGGTTCTTCATTTTCAGGACCACCATTGTGGAAGTCTGTGATGGTATCGACAGCGCCTTCTTCCGGCTTGATGATGAAGAAGTCCTTACCGGTTCCTCCCGTCAAGGTATCATTACCCAAGCCACCAAACAGAATGTCATAACCGTCGCCACCTGACAGGGTGTCATTACCGCGATAGCCCTTGAGCCAGTTCGAACCCGCATTACCAATAAGGGTGTCGTCTCCATCCCCCGTAGTCGCATGTTCAATAACCGAGCCATTTTGAATCGTCAGGTTACGTCCTGCTATCTGGCTGACTGCACCCTGATTCAGGTTAATCAGGGTATCGCTACTGACAGCCGCTGCGTTGATGGTATCCACCCCGTCATTAGTATCATTCAGGGTCGCTCGGCTACCCGAACCCAGTTCTCCATACTCATTGGTGTAGTAATAAGTATCATCCGCTGTAACCACATCACCAAAAGCTCTAAGACGAGCGTCTTTTAATACGCCGGTAGCTCCACCTGCGCTGTCTATGATTTCCAGAGTCCAGGTGCCACCACTGTTCTCGCCCCAGTTATGAGTGGTATCGAACATATAATCCATACTGATTGAGCGCAGATCCCCCAGGTCGCTGGCAGCACTGCCAGGAGCCTTGCCGGGTCTATCCATCAGTATGCTTTCGGTGCCATTGGGTGAAATCAGCTTGATGGTCAGATCGCCTATACGATCATGTTCAAAGTTCAGGGCAATAGCCGTATGCTCAACAAGAACACCCGGATTTAATGTAAAGGTTTTTCGAAGTACGCCATTATCAGGAATGGTTTCATTGATGCCCTGCAGACTGCCCTCTGTATAAACTTCATGCCGGGCACCTTCAATAGTCTTCGCATCCATCACACTGGTCTTGTCCCAGGTTTCTGCCAGTCGAACAGCTGCCAGCGCATCCACATTACCAAAGCCATAGTCATGGCTGGCATCCCGCTGTGTCAGGATAGATGTCGCCTCTTTTGATTCATGACTCTCAATAATTGA
>NZ_JAHHPQ010000598.1:0-1554 GCF_024606245.1 Endozoicomonas sp. SESOKO2 | reverse complement strand
TTCGGATTTATCATCTGATGAGAAACAAGGCGGACTAAATGGCTGTGAGCTAAAAAAGACCACCATTGAATCCATTTCGTGGCAATGGCTTTATGCCACTCATTTGCTGCTTGGCTGCGAACTGATCCTGACCACCAAACATACCCCACTAAGCTCCACCTCCCATTCATGGCTACCCGTAGAGTTGATTGTCGCTGTCGGTTGGCTTTTAAAAAACTATTGGAATATCGACTCACCGTCGTTTAGACGGTTGACACAAAAAGAGCTGGGTCAGGATCACCCGATGGCGGCCATCATCAGGGTGCCCGGCTCTGGAAATAACCAGCAACAATGCCGACCATCAGAGCAGTCGGGGCATCAAGCGCAGGAAGCCACTGCTTGCCCCTCAGGCTCTTCCAACAACTTCCTTCATTCTGACTCTGCCGGTGGAAACGGAGGCTCAGAGCAACATCTGCATACTTTGGATTTAGATTGTTTCGTCTTTCCCTGCCATGGTGTTTGTCAATTCCGACCATCATCCGATAGTTGTGGGCCCACTGAGTGGCCGATGAATTCCGCAGAACATTCGACGGACCACACAGGCGCAACGCCCGAACAAAGCTCATGTGGACATTTGAAGACTGGACACTGCCCGGAGTGCGCAGGTCATGTGACTGACACAGATGTACTACTCATGGATGGTATAGCTCGCCCCGCTGTCCCCATGGACACTGACATACCGCCGGAGTCTGATCCCTGTCCTATTTGTCTGGTTGACTTCCATGGTCGTGACGCTGTACCTGTGGTCCTCAAAACCCGGTGTTGTGGCCATCACTTCGATCTGGACTGTATTTCGACATGTTTTGTTGAACAGCCCATCGGCTCTCGCCGGTGTGCAATGTGTCGGCAAGACCCGATGCCTATGGTGAATGATAAGACCGGTGAATCTCACCCGGATACATTTTTCCCCAATCGTAGGTTTTACCTTGCCTGTTTTGAGGGGTCTTTGGATCTGGTGGAGAAGTCACTGGCAGAAGGAGTCAATGTCAATGTCGTTGTGAATGGTGATTTCACTGCCTTGATGTTGGCATCTGGTAGTGGGCACAAGGACATCGTCGAACGCCTGATTAACGCCGGGGCAAATATCAACGCCCGGTCTAAGAAAGGCGCCACCTCACTGTTCATGGCTGCCCAGCTGGGCCATACCGACATTGTGAAAGCCCTGACCGAAGCCGGGGCAAGGTAGGGAACAGAAACAAGGAAAGATACAAAAGAGAGGCGTTATCTTATCCAGAAAACACGGCTTTCAAGTGTTAAAGTGATCAACAAAATACGGTGAAAAGTCGATATCCTGACAAGGCTGAAAGCTTCCCTGAGGCGGCCAAGAGAAGGGTTAACTGCGTAACTTGAGTAATGTTCTTGATCTATCCTTTCCTCTCTTCACACCAGAATGCAAGGGTAGAATGATTAAACAGTCACTCTTTGCAGCACCACTGTTGCTAATGACATTGTCCGTCGTTTGTCAGGCTCAACCGTTGACAAGACGCTTTGTTGTCGAGCTTGAACAGAAAACAG
>NZ_JAHHPQ010000597.1:0-3551 GCF_024606245.1 Endozoicomonas sp. SESOKO2 | reverse complement strand
TCGGAGATGACGATAGATTGAGTTTGGCCGTTACCTCAGAGCAGACCTTTGCAATCGGTTCATCCAGCTTTGCTCTTTTGGCCGGAATGCTATTATCAGACACGCCGTTATTACGAACGGGTTTGTTTATTTCTCCACCAATCTGACCATCCATGGTTGATCTCCCTACTGCAATCTGAAGGACTCAATTGAAACTGTTTAATAATATGACCTTAAAATCGTACGAAAGTTTCATTTGGAGAGTATTTCGTTGCCATTAATGGACATCACCAAACTATTATCATCTGTCCAATGCGTCACAAATCGAATTCAAATTCACGCTGTTAATAAACTCTTCGGCAATTTTTGTCAGCTCATTGGATTTCAGCAGCAGAGCATTACTGGCGTTTTGTGCTTCCCGTAAGTAGGCATCTTCAACCGTTTTTTGAAACCGGGAAGAGCTATCAATGAGCGTCATCATGCCATACAGCTCTTCTGGAGAAGATGGCTCATGAGCGCCGTAGTAGTCCCGCTTGAAAGTGTTAGAGCCGAGAGCAGCACTGGCCCAACAATACCTTAAGCCACCACCTTTCGAGTGTGTCATTTCATACAAGTAATGACTGAAGGCCTGCAGGATCCCTTGCTTGCATTTGTTTTTTAAATCGTTCAGAGTGCGCTTTTCGTACCATAGGTCCAAACTGGGCTTTGATTTGATCGTTTCGGATAACTTCTTCAATTCCGGGCTGTTTTCAAGTTTCCGTTGAAACAGGGCTTCGGCTTTTTCCTTAATCATTGTGCTGTCCCATAAAGGCTGACCCAGGATAATCACCGGACGGTGATTCGCCTTGCCTGAGGTTAACTGTGGAAACGCGGGCTGGCTTACCAGCATTCGTTCTACATTCGGAATCCCCCCGGGTTGGTCCGTCCAGGCATTCTTTATAGATCGATTGACAATCTGATCTTCAAGGAATGAAGAAGAACCCTCATGACAATGAGTGATGAAGATGGCATTCATTTTTTCCTTTTGGAAGCGCTCATAAATCAACTGCAATTGCTGGCTATTTTTTTCCCTGGACAACAATGTCGTGTACCACTTTTTCAGGCAATGGGTGGCGGCAACCTTGAGTTCATCGACGCCTTGCAGACGCACCAAAAGCTCATGATGTTGTTCGGCAGTGATAATAGAGGACCACGAGGACGGCAGTGGATCCAGCCAACCCAATAACAGAGCTTCACGGGCAAAGCGAATCACCGAAGGCCTGGCCAAGTTACTCTTCATCAGTATATCCACGTTTGAACGCAACCATTCGTAAGTGTCTACTCCGGCCTGTTCAATCATTTTTGAATGGAGTGACTTGAGTGGTTCAATGACCCGATCTTCATCACTGTCAGACAATATTTGTATGACTGCCTCCGACATCGGCCTATAGTCACGCTCAGCTCCTCTTACCGTACCGACCAAGTTCCGGTTGGGGCTTGTCAACGCTTTTGTCTTTTGCAACTCTAGTATTGAGACACCCAGGGAAAATCCGGCTAAATCTTTTTCCTGCCAAAGTTTCTCTACCATTGTGGTAATTGAGAAAATAGACCAATAGGTTTTTGGTAATATAATGCCTGTCTGAACCGTTTTCTTCAGTTCCTCAAGGCTTATGCCACAGACTTTAGCCAGAGCCTGCTGTTGCGCTAAATCAGCAATCTTCATGAGGTCCTTCAGGAGCTTTATCACGTGCTCCTCGATCTCGCCTGGCATAGGGCAGTCATCAATGACATTCCCGCTGGACTGTAATTCAGAGGTGATTTCTGTTAACTCCCCGGGCGCCCCGCCCAAATCTACTGATTCCCAGGTTTGACCTCCATCCGCAGAATACTCAGCAAAGCTGTGGACAATGCTATCCATTTGCCGGCAGGGGATCCCAAAATAACGACAAAAAGCGATAAAAACAGGCACACGATGACGACAGCTACCTTGTTGCCGTGTTACCAGGAAGCGAAAGAAATTTTGTTGGGCTTCTGGTTCAGCTTCACCGGAAAACTGTTTGCAATACTCCGTGATCGCGTTAATTCGTTGCCTGGTGTCTTTAGTGTTTTTTATCGTCCGCAAAAGCTCTTTCATCTTGTCGGATGGATGTCGGCCAATATTTGCAAATAGCTCTTTCAGTACGTTTTTCACACCCTCTGAACAATGGACGTCAAAAAGTATTGATCGTTCTGGCCGGGCTTTTTTAGCACTGGTTTTTTCGCCCGGTTTTCGGGGTTCTACGATAAAAGTGCATTGAATACTTTGGTCTGCTTTTGCCCCGGAAATTAACAGTGTGTGAAGCCCGGTATATCGATCCCTGATCAGTTTATATGGCAAATTGGGTTTTATCCGCAGGGCCACGACAGAGTCATGAGGCGTCAGGCTGGGCAATGGGTATCGACCATTCTTTGATGACATCTCAAGGGTTGCCAGCGTTTGATCTCTGGTTAATGCCATTTCCCGGAGATTCTCTGGTAACGGATCGGGGATGAGGGCTTCGACCCCCTGAAAGTGTCGATCATCGAGCTTGATCTGTTTGACAGCACCCTCAGGCGTCACATAAATATCCATTGCCCGCCAGCGATCCATTGCAGGGGAATGGTTCTGCTTGTCAAAAATTCTCTTAAATTCAACCTTTGGCGTGTCCTGATCCTCGTAGTTCGTTCTTTGGTCCAGTGCCGGTGCTTCTTCCCCCTGGATTTCTGGATTGTATGGTTCAGGAGCGTCATCACCGCTAATAGCTGATGCTTCGTTAATAAAATCCGCTATCAAATGGTTTGGCAGATCACTGATCTGATGCCAGAGCGCTGGACACAATTGAGCTTCATTGGCGTTCCACGCCTCTATCTGCTGATCAGCTTCCCGAAGATAAGGCTGGCAAGCCGGTGTTGCCAGCGTTTGTTTCTCTTCTTCCGTCAGAGAAAAGACGCTATTGGCATCTACGCCTGTCTGGCCGAATTTATGATCAAACCAGTTTTGCTGCCAGTGTCGGTAAAGTGCCCGGGTGAGGGTATCGTCCGACTGATCCGGTTTCAGGGAAAGACCGGATGCCTGCCACTTGGCCTGGGCCACCATTTTGATGATTTGCGTTTTGGCTTCCTCTCCACCCAGACCCGCCTTAATACGTATTTCATGGTGTTTTTCATTGATGCTGTTGAGATAACTTTGTCGTATCAACCAGGGACGGTTAATGCCCGATACTGTTTCGTTGAACCACTTGCAAAGTCCGGAATCAAGCTCACCCCTTCTCATGTTAAGAGCCATGGCAAGAGCAGATGATTCGGGCAACTCCTCCAGCGATATTTTGGCGGCCATCAGATAAAGGCGGTAGTGCTGATTGAGGCATTGATGAAGCCCTTCTTCGGTAAAATCACCCCCTTGGATGACGGCCCTGGCCACATTCTGTAAATCAAGACTGGTCGGCTGCAACGGCACTTTTTTCTGTTTCAGGTCAGCCCTCAGACAACAATGTTTTCTGGTCAGCTTTTCAGCCAGGATTTTCCCCTGCGGGTTATCTGGCAACACTTTCTCAGCAATGGTCTGCAATTCTGCC
>NZ_JAHHPQ010000596.1:0-5304 GCF_024606245.1 Endozoicomonas sp. SESOKO2 | reverse complement strand
TCTTGCGGCCGTTTTCAAAGGCAATATCGTCAAGAACGTAGTTGGCGATGACCGCCGCTGAGAACTCTTTCATGCCGACAATAGATTCTTGCATGCCCGCCGGACCAGTGGCAGTCACGGGGACAAACATAAAGGCACTCTGCATAAATTCCTCAGCGCCCTTGTCGGACAGCATATGGACAACGGCACTGAAGTGAATCACATTAACGCCGTGTCTGTAGCCAAGGAAGTGTTCAAACTCTTCCACTGGCTGATAACCATCGGCACCCCTGATGGCTTTCATGTAGTTTTGAAGTTCAACCTTACTGATCAGACCGTCTCGCAGCAAAGCGATGATCTTGTTACCATTGCCAGAACCGGCAGTGAAGTATTTCTGGAAAGTTGTCAGATCCTTTGATTCATGTTCGACGAAATGAATGGCTCTTTTGCCCATACCGCGTATTTCACCGTCGTATTGTTGAGCCCCGGTTGCCATCTCATTCCTGGCCCTGTACACCAGCTCCTGAACTTTTTTCAGGACATTCAGAGGCCGATCTTCCGTTGGCTCGAAAGGGCTGGGTGGGAAGGTCGTCTTCAGGCTCTTGAATACTTTCACAATCCGAATGGCCTGATCAAAGGTCAGATTGTCTCCAACCATTGCCTGCAAGAGAATCGGTGCAAATTCATCTTTAAAATCGAAAGTCGAAAAGAATGGTGTCGTAAGGAACGGTTCTGCATTACCGCTTTCTGCTGCTAATTCTGTCAGACCGATGGCTGCTTCCAGTGCTTGTTGCTTGAGAGGGTGTTGCTGTGTGAAGGCGTTCATAGCGGCCTGAACTTTTGTCTGTCTCGGTGTGTACTGGAAGGGATCATCGTTATTTTCGACAACTTTCTCTGCAATCCTCAGGTTATCCTTCATTCTCTCAATGCAGGCTTTCCTGATTTCAATCTCACCTTCCAGGCTGGCCTGTTCCTGATTCAGTTGCCGGATCTTGCCGACACTACCACCATCCCAGACCAGTTGTACCCGTTTGTATCTAAGGGCATTAATCCGGTCTTCAAGGGTGTCAGTAGAGTCTGGCTTAAGACCCGCGGCTTCCTCAGTGGCTTCAAGAAGCGCGTCATGATCCGCCAAGTCCTGTTTTGCTTTGGAAACAGCTTCACTTTTACGTCTCAGGGCTAAAGCCAGCTGAGCCATTTCGTACCTGGGTACTGCTTCAGACGGCCCAACGGTGATTCTAAAATCGATCATTTCCCGTTCTTTACGAACCAGATTCGTTCGTGCATGATCCTCCTGAGCCCTTGCATCGTTTACATCCATCACTTTCTTGTCATGCACACGCAGGAATTTCCTGACCTGAATGTACTCTTTCGTGGCAAAACGCTGTTTACCCCGGACTTCATGGGTTTCGTCCTGATCATGACTCTCTGAATAGGCTTTATTGGCAATAAAGTGATCAGCTTCTTCCAGTAAACCGAGGTCACCATTTATCTGAATATTCAGTGCTTTTGTGGCTTTCCCAAGGACTTCATCCCGTTTTTCTGCGCTGCATGTCCGCAGGAAATGTTTGATGTCGTCTACTCGATCTTTAAAGGTTTGCTCATCACCTGCAGCCAGACCCAACTCGTTCTGAAGTTGTTTAATGCCCTGTTTGAGAGGTGTTTCCTCTTCATCCGAAGTATGTTGGAGGTCCGCACGGCTCACCAAAAATGCCACCTGCTTGTCACGAAGCGTGTTCAGCTTGCGTTGAACACCTGTCAGCTCACTTTCAGCTTCTTCTATTGCCCGCCTGACAGTGACTACCTCACGATCATAGACGTATCGGGGTTTAGGGCCCAGGCGGGCCATTTGTCTGTCAAGCTCATTTTCAATGGCCGTAATATGCCCGTCAACGTCAGCAAAACCTGTTTTTAAAACTTCTTCATCCAACCGTTGAAGTTTTTTGTTAATGAGAATGTTTTGGTCTTCGATAGTGGCGTCATCTTTATAGTCCTGAATGTTGAGTTGATGAGCTATCTCATTGTTTCTGATTCTTTTGACATCTTCATTGCCACAGACTTCCTCTACTTCTTCCATTAATGCCCAAATTTGGTTGTAAAGAACATACTTGTTGTCAGACAGGGGGGCATCGTTTTCAAATTTTACCCCCAGATCATTGGCCAGCCTGGCAAGAAAAGCCCCGCCTCTTTCTTTTGCCTTATATCTTACAATGGAGTAGATCTGCAGCTCTTCCTCTATATCTTTAAGCAACTCTGTATTTTGTCTTATGACTTGCCCATCCGCATCTTCGACATAAAAGGTAAGACGCCTCTGAAGCTTCTCGTATTTTACTGCCCATTTTTGGCTCGCAGCTGTGATGTCTTCTTTCCAGAGAGTTTGTCCTATCGTATCCAGCATGGATTCTGAGACTTCATTGTTGTCAAATTTTGTACGAATCCTGCCAAGTCTTGTTGCTTTGTCATCACCTTCATTGACATTGATCTCGAGTATTTTTTCTACGGTTTTCAGTATCTCCAGCGCTTCTCTCTCTACTCGCAGTCTGGTTTTTATGAGGTATGTCTGAATTTCTTTAGAAATGGCTTCACGACGGTAATACACATCGTCCTCTCCATTTAAGTCATCAATCTTCAGGACTTTTTCCACAGCAGCCAGTTTCTCAAGTACTTCAGGTCTGGCTTTGGGGTGGTCTGGTGTTCTGATGTCTTCCAGCTCTTCTTCCAGCTCTTTAAGTTTGTAGAGCTTGTAATAGACTGTTGATTCCAGGGTGGCACGGTCTTCCAGTAGGGTGTTTTCACGTAGATCAATACCAAGAACCGCTGCCACAGCCCTTTTTCTGGTCCTGGTGTAAGAATTCTCTATTTCGCGCTGATCGTCCATTTTATACAGTTGCTGACGCATAAGTTGCTCTTGAGCACTCATTGTCTTAATTTTTTGAATCAGTTGTTCTTCTTGAGCATCAATATCTGCATTGCTATCAACACCCTGAGGGTTTAAATGAGCGGCAATGGTTGCATAGCGGGCTTTGATTGCAGCGTCTGTTCTGGTGCTTTGTTGCTGAAGATGCGTTTGAACGGACCGAAAGCGGGCACCCAGATCATTTTCATTATCTGGAATAATACCGATTTGACCTTCAATAACGGCCAGATTTGTTTTTACAGTGTCTTCCTCAGGCAGTCCCGGTGCGGCAACGGCTGTTAAGATTTCATTAAGTCTCTCCCGGGTGCGTGTGGCTTGTTCTTCTGGTGGCAGGGTATCATCCCAGTCATCTATGCTAAGCATTGTTGCTCTTTCAGAATTGTAAACCTTTCTGGCATCACGAAGTTGTTGTGCCAGGGCTGGAATTCGTTTGCTTTCCTGCTGAAGTGCCTGTTCCCGGTTTTCCAGCGCTTCCATTTCGGCACGAAGCTTTAAAAGCTCATCCCCGATTCGTTGACTTATTTGTTGTGCTTTGAGTTTTTCCTCTTCACTGGTAACCTCTGCACCCGTTGTGTGCTGCAACTTATTTCTAATCTGGAGGATTATGGCTTCTTTTGTCTGTAGCTCCTCCAGGCTTTTATACATTTCAGGCAGCTGCCTGGTCATGTCGCTAATCACTTTGGCAGAAAACTCTTCGTCGACCCCGGGAGGACCGACCTGCGTTTCGCTGATAATGTTGACAACAGAACTTAACGTCCGAATAAAGCGTTGATTAGTCAGAAGATTTCTAATTACGGGTTTGAAGCCGAAGTGTTTTTCGAGTTGAAACTGTAACCAGGCTGGTGTGATGACAGACCAGGCAGCTTTGATGTGTGCAAATGTGAATTCAAATTGATAGGCATTATCCGGAGTAGCACTGGTCAATGCCTGCCGGAGATATTCATAGTATGCAAGCCTCGCCAGTGGATAGGTTTTAAATTCAGTTTTGTACTGTTCGTAATGTGCCGCTGATTCCTCCAGCAGTGCCATCTGCCTGCTGCGAATAACGTACTGATAGATCATGGTATCGTAGCTATTAACCTGTGTTTTTAGTGCATCAACGGGGTAATTACTCTCAGCTTTTTCCAGGAATTTATGGAGGTTTTCTATAAAGGCGATATCGTTCGGATACTGCATATGACCATGGAAAACAATAACCTCCCCCGGAGCTTCGGTTACTTCCAGCTTTGGATAGCCCACAGGCACGGAGTAAGCCCGCGTGTCATCTTCGACGTGTACAACATATCCAATGGGTTTGCTGTGTTTTAACAGTTCATTAAGCGCCTGCTGTTGTAAATCCTTTCTCAGGACATGAACCTGAAAATAGGCAGAGGTGGCTGCTGCCAGGAGAGCCTCATCATTGACGAAAAGTGATTGACCCAGACGTTTCAGTTCAGGAGGCTGATCCCCCCCGGAGATGAGACGCATGAAGGTACGCCCATCCACTTCAGCTTGTTCTATTTCAATGGTGGCAAGGGCAACATAGTGATCACGGGTCCCGAGTTTTCCTGCTCTTTCATTAGCACCTTCGAGCACCTCGTTCAGTTGTGCGGGTCTGGCGATTTTTGTCAACGGTTCCAGTGGTTCGGTGCTATCCATTTGATCAAGCACAGCCTCAACCGAATCCTGATCGGTCATTCCGGCCCTGACTTCAATGATCAGTTTTTCTTCTTCAAGGTTATGGGTGAACCTGAAGACGTCCTCATCACCCACCTTCAGGATTTTGGTGTATTTCTGAGCAACGTCATTCTCGTCCGTTTCAAACAGATCAACAATGGAAACGTCGGCGTCGATGCCGGAAAGAATGTCTGTGAAAGAAGGAATGAAATATGCACTGAATCGAGTCCGATCAGGGTAGGTAGTGGTAAAGGATTTAGGTATTGGCTGCTGGTCATCGTCTAAAGTTGGCTTGACTATGACCTCACTCCGGATCAGCTCCGCTTGCGCATTGTCCTGAATACCGACAAATTTTGTCTGAAGTCTGCGATTGGCCAGAGCCTGTGTACCAATGATGGAAGAACAGACTGCAATGGCCACTGCAAGGCTTAATGCGTTGGGGCGAGAATGTGTCATTCTACTTCCTCGGAATTGAGTGCTTTTATTGCCGTGAAAAGCGATTGCTACAGTAGACGAGGAAGCGACTTTTATTCGCTCATGGCTGTCAATCGCTCATGGCTGTTGCGATAAGCTGTTGAGAGAATTTAGTTCACAGTGGCAAAAGTTCAACGCCAGTAAAATTGAGTTGTTTTTTCAGGGAGGGGTTTCCTCTGGCGCTGCAATCCTTGACTCGAAGAATCTACCCAGAGCGTAAGAATAAGGAATACTTTCTGCGTGGGAGAATGACCATTTAGGTACATTGTCCCTGAAGT
>NZ_JAHHPQ010000595.1:0-8473 GCF_024606245.1 Endozoicomonas sp. SESOKO2 | reverse complement strand
CTCAAAGCCCTTGATGATTATACCAACGGTTACGATTTTGCCGATGCAATGATTGCTCATCATAACGGGCTTCAATGTAAAACCACCTGGACATTTGATCGCAAAGCTTCACGCCTCAGTCAATTCAGCTTGCTCAGGGACTTTGATCATTGATCCGGAACTTGTTGGAGCAGTGATTGACTGGGACTGAAAGCCTATCTCGCAAGCACTCACCTTATCGTTTGCCTACGCAGCCAATAGCTCTTACACTTCTGGTCATCGTAACCCTTTGGCTAAAATCCGACCGCATTTGGGTAGCCCCATCGTAATCACACAATTTTTTTGACGCATTCAAGCGGCTATCTTGAGCTTAAGAAGTTTGATCTGCATCACTGAATCGGAAAGGTCATCTCTTCTATTACTTCAAAAACGCCAACAATCATCGTTTCAGAAATTGAACTTTCTGGTCCCGGAATAATATGATAATCACCATTGGGTAGCTGCGATAAGTGAGGGGTGTGTGTGGTTTGCATTTCTGTTCCAACATTGTCCGGTAGATAACAGGGTAATAAATATTGCTCGGCTACCTCTCCCGGAATAAGGAGAAGCGCCCCTGGTCTCCGACTTCTGGCACTTAAATGTTTCAACAAATTCGCCATGCCGGGTTCCTCCACTTTATTTTTTTTATGATGTACATAATATCTTCCGTCAGATGTTCTAATTAAATACATTCTGCAACCAGAGCATGCGGAATTTTTATGTTTAACCTCTGCAAAATATTCAATGATCCCAAGTGTACCCACTATGGTAATTTCTCTCGTTTCTCCGTCCCGTACTACAACAAAATCTCTTGGTGAAGTTTTTGTTATCGTTCCGTAGGTCACAGGTACCTGAAAAAGAATGATAAAGTAAAAGAGCAAGAATATGCGTGTATGCATCCCGAGACTTTTTTAAAAAATAGAAAGAGGATGTATAGAAGATATACACAGCCTTCGCAAACCGCTTTAAAGAGCCCGGCCACATGCCAGTGCCTGTTGTCGTCAAGGCAGCCGACTCCTGGCAGAGGAATCCCCTACCGGTTCAGGAGGGGAAGATGTCAATGGTTAACGGTATTGATTCACCTGGTCTCTGAGCTCAATGGCGGCGGCCCTGGCTGCCTCGGCAAAGTTTTCATCACTGCCGGCATAAATGATGCCACGGGAAGAGTTTACAATGATGCCTTCACCCTGACTGTTGAGACCATTTTTAACGGTGGCCTCTACGTCTCCACCCTGGGCACCCAGACCCGGAACCAGAAAAGTCATATCACCGGTAATAGCACGGATACGCCTGAGTTCTTCAGGGTTGGTGGCACCAACAACCAGCAGCAGATTGTTATGGTTGTTCCACTCTTCTTTGGCCCTACGGGCAATCACTTCATACAGGAAGTCGTCACCGACCTTCAGGTTCTGAATCGCTGCGGCTCCGGGGTTGGAGGTTCGACAAAGGATGACGGTACCCTTATCTTCATAGCGGCTGAAGGGTGCAATAGTATCGATGCCCATATATGGGTTGACGGTGACAGCGTCTGCACGATAGCGATCAAACGCTTCCATAGCGTACTGATCCGCCGTGCTGCCAATATCGCCCCGCTTTGAGTCGAGAATGACAGGGATATCCGGATAATTATCCTGGATGTATTCGATGGTCTGGGCCAGTTCGTCTTCAGCACCACGGGCATGGTAATGGGCAGCCTGAGGTTTGTAAGCGCACACCAAGTCTGCGGTGGCATCAATGATGAAGCGATTAAATTCCAGAATAGGTTGCTCGAGCGCCTGAATGTGGGCGGGGAACTTCTCGGGTATTGGGTCCAGGCCTACGCAGAGCAAAGAGTTGTTCTTACGCATGGCAGCCTGAACCTGAGCCAGAAAACGCATAGCAAAGCCTTATGTTGCAGTGAACGATGTCTGGGCGTGCACTTTAACAGATTTAAGGCCGGGTTTGTTGCGACAAATAAGAAATTTGCCGGGCTGAGCCAACATCAACCTTTGTGTCTGCTTCTAATGAGCCTCCTGGAATGGCTTTGCTGTTGAGCACGAAGCTATTCTCTCAGTCCGCCTCAAGGTTTCTGAGGCTCCGTATCTTTTGAACGACCGGTAAACGCTTCCACAGGCGATAAGGTGTCTGACGGTTTGTTTGGCTGCTGTTGTCACCACGGGGGCAGCGTATAAGGCCATCAACAGAGGGTGAGAGAGTGCCTGCATGATCACCAGAGTAGTGCCAACAATGGTGCCAGTCGTTTGCAGTACCCTGACGATGCGGCAAAGGTGCTTGCGGGTCTTCATGGTTCGGTTTTTGTTGAACCTTTTTACACTCGCTTCAATGGCTTTACTGACCAGTTTTCCTAACAGGTAGCCTGCGACAGCACCAGGAGTCGCTACCATGGTGGTGAGTAATCGCACTCCGGCAGTAATGCCTGCGAACGGGCTTGCGGCGGCGTGTAGGGCTGTTTGGATAACGGCACTGATTGTTGATGATCCCTGCATAATCTGCACTCCTTGTGTTGCTATTTGATGTTGTTTGCAGAGTATGCAGGGATTCGCCGCCAAAATGACTGACAGAATCGTTAGTGACACTTGCAGATTTTGATAACCGGTGCAATTGGATTGCATCAGGTTTTGGTCAAACTGACCATTTCCTCACTCTGAAGGAACCCATAAGATAGTTAATAAAACAGAGATAGCGTTGATGCGAAAGTTAGTAATACCAGACCTTCAGCAGGTGGCAGAATGGCTCAATAAGGACGGTCATGAATTCTGGATGTGTGACCGGTGTGAGGGGTTGCATATCTCATCACTTCAGTCTCTGGATGGCGTACTCGATAGTCGTCTGTTTATTAAGCCATTTGGTATTCTTTTTTCAACCGAGCTGGATTTGAAGCCTTCCTCTGCATTTTTAGTTCAGGCCGATATGACCCGCCTCAACCATGGTTTACCTACCCTTAAACTGTTTCTGGAGATGCTGGATTCAGGCCATTTTTTGCTGGTGGCTTCCGATATTATGATGACCGCCAATGGCATCTGTTATAGTCAGTTCTCTGAATTTCTTGCAATGTCCCTGGAAGCCAAGAGCTGGTTGTACCGGGAGTGTCAGACCATGCAGTATGTCGTGTCAGAACAAGAGCATTGTGTCCCCCCGGTTGAAGGCAAGTTTTCGTTCCACTAAGCAATTTCCAGTTTTTATCAGAATTGGATATAAAGCGTTTAGTGCTCTGGCGAAACTTTGCAGTTGGCCTAATGTCATACAGTTAATATTCTGATGCGGGAAGTTCAGAACGTGTCCAATGCCACTCTTTTCTGTATCTGCTCTCTGGTCTGGGGCTCCACCTGGTATGCCGTCAGCTGGCAGCTGGGGACTGTTGACGCCATGTGGTCAGTCGCTTACCGGTTTCTGTCTGGCGCTGTGTTGTTATGGTTTATTTGCTGTTTCAGAGGCGGCTTAACGGGCTTTACCCGTCGGCAGCATCTCAGATTCTTTTTCCAGGGAACCTTCCTTTGCGGTATTTCCTACTGGCTGGTCTATGAAAGCGAAAAATTCATCAGTAGTGGGCTTTCAGCATTAATTTGTACGGGCATTCTTTATTCAAATGTTGTGATTGCTCGTTTCTGGTTAGGGCACGCCGTTAAACGTTCTGTTCTCATAGGAGCGACATTGGGCAGTGCCGGTGTGCTTATGGTGTTTTTTCCCCATATCTCACAGATTGATTCCAATACCCTGCAGCTAAAGGGACTGGCATTGGCACTGGGCGCTGCACTGATGTTTTCCATGGGCAGTGTCTCCTGTGAAGTTAATCAGAAAGATGGCTTGTCAGTGGCACCTGTGACGGTGTTTGCCATGTTTTACGGTGGTCTGGAAATGGGGGCTATGGCTTTGCTCCGTGGCGTTCCGCCAACGTTTGACTTCAGTCCGGGTTATCTGGTTTCCCTGATTTATCTGGTGACTTTTGGTTCGGTAGTGGCAATGACCTCATACATTGCCCTGATTCAGCGCATGGGATCTGACAGAACCGCCTATGTCGATATTATTTATCCCATCATTGCCTTGTTGATCTCAACCGTTTTGGAGGGGCACCAATGGACGCCGGTTTCTGTGTTGGGAGTGGCGGTTATTTTGCTGGGGAATTTACTGGCTATGGGTAACCGTTTTGATCGGCGCAGAAGCGGGACTTCCTGCTAACATAAAAATTCCTCTCTCCGATATCTATGGGGTTTCTCATGAGTGAGCACAAACCATTCATCTATCGAGCTATAGAGTTATCCAGTCAGGCTCTGGACAAAGGGGAGGCGCCCTTTGGTGCGGTGCTGGTGCATAACGGCAGAATTCTTTTGGAGTCTGAAAGCACTACCGAAGCAGAAAGTGACCAGACCCGGCATGCAGAACTCAGTCTGGTCAGCCATGCCTGCAGACAGATACCAAGAGAACAACTGTGTGAATGCACACTTTACAGCAGCACAGAGCCCTGCCCAATGTGTGCCGGAGCAATATATTGGGCCGGAATCCAGAAAGTGGTGTACGGATGCAGTATGCAAGCACTGGACCAGATTGCCGGGCACTCCACTCAAATGGGTTGCAGAAACGTTTTTGACTGCTGCTATGGCAACATAGAAGTCATTGGTCCTGTAGAAGAAGAGCTTGCATGCGAGCTGCATATGAAGTGCTGGCCGCATCCATCTTAAGAAGACATATCCACCCCTGAAGTCTGCGCTGGACTTCCAGTGCACAGTTGCCTGACACGTATGATTCAGGGAACGTGATATCCCATGGGCTTCATGGCGTCGTACTGTAGCCAGACTTTGTTCAGCCAATTTTCTTCACCCAACCAGTTCAGAACCCAGCGAATACCGTTGCCCATGACTTCCTTGTTCCAGGCCAGATAGCAACGATCATTCATGGGAATATCCAGAACATCCTTGCGAATCAGCAACTCCTGTTCAATGTAGGGCTGAACAAAGTGGCTTGGCATGATAGTGATGCCCAACCCTTTCAGCAGGCATTCAATAGCCATGCGAAAACTGGGAACCAGAAGGATTTGCTGGTCTTCGAGCAACAGGTTGTAGCCCTGTCGAAAGACTCTGGAAGTATCCTGAATGCAGATCGAACTATAAGTCTTCAGCATGTCCTGGCTGATCGGACCGGAAACGCTGGCCAATGGATGCTCTGGAGACATCACCAGGTCCCATGCCAGAGAACCCATAGATTTCCATTCAAAACGGTCATTAGTAGCAATATTGTCTGGAATGGTTTTGGGAGCACCAATGACCAGCTGGCATCGGTTGTGGAAGAGGGCATCCCATGAGCCGTTGTGAACTTCAGTATTGATTACAAGGTTGGTCTCGGGACGAACGGTTTGAAGGTCGCGAATCAAATCGTAAACCATGCCCTGGTTAACGACGTTATCCAGGGCAATCTTGATGTCATGTTCCCAGCCCGAAGCCATCTGGCGGGTTGTTTTTTCCAGTTCCTCCAGTTCAGCCAGCAGTTTGCCTGTCTGCTTGATAAAGTGCTCACCCGCCGGAGTCAGCTCGACCCGCTTGCTGTCTCTCAAAAACAGTTGTACATCCAGTCGCTCTTCCAGCTTCCGGACGGTGTAGCTGATGGCAGAAGGTACTTTATGCAGGTGCCTGGCTGCTGCCGTAAAGTTTCTGAACTGGGCTACGGCCCTGACAATTTCGAGGGATTCCGTTGGGATCATGAAGTGAATACTACTATTTGCCGACTTTGAGGTGTCATTAGAGTATCTCTTAGGCTGTCAGAAAGGGAGTCTAAATGAGAGTTTTTTATCGACAGGCTGCTAGGATAGCCACTTCACTTCGGGCGACTTCATGATTATGAGGGAGAAATGTATTGCACTGTTGCCTGTTCCTGCAATACAGAGACTCCGGCAAGAAGTGTTGAGTTCGCAGTCCGCGCTGCAGACTCAGGTGGATGATCAGCAAAACAGCCTTGAGCTGGCAAAAAATGCCTCTGCGACTCTGGTGCAGGGGTTTTTTTGTTTCTGAGATTCTTCCCTGCCTGATTTCGGTGGTGATATTACGCGCATTCGAAGATAAACTACGGCAGGCTCCAGGCACTTTTCTATTCTTTTATGTCGCCGTTAAAGCTCTTTTGAGCCAGAGGACCAATCCGTGAACGATCTCACTGCCAGCAGTCGTCTGGCTCTGAAACTGATGGATCTCACTTCCCTCAACGACAATGATACGCCGGAAGTGATTATTGATCTCTGCCAAAAAGCCAAGACGCCGGCAGGCAATATCGCCGCAGTTTGTATTTACCCAAGATTTGTCCCCATCGCTAAAAAGACCCTGAAAGAACTGGATCTGAACGACGTGACAGTGGCCACTGTGAGTAACTTTCCAGAGGGCGGTGATGATATTGAACTGGCGGTCACAGAAACTCGAGCAGCTGTCGTTTATGGTGCGGATGAAGTGGATGTTGTTTTTCCCTATCGGGCTTTCATGGCGGGTGACGAAGCCGCTGGAGTTGAGCTGGTTCGCCGCTGTAAAGAAGTTTGCGCAAACAAGGTGGTGCTCAAGGTGATCATTGAGACCGGTGAACTGAAAGACCCTGCTCTGATTCGTCGAGCCAGTGATATCTGCATTGAAGCCGGTGCCGACTTTATCAAAACCTCTACCGGCAAAGTGCCTGTCAACGCTACACTCGAATCTGCCCGCATCGTGCTGGAAGCCATTCGAGACAGTGGCAAGCAGAACGTAGGCTTTAAGCCCTCGGGTGGCATTCGAACAGCACAAGACGCTGCAGAACACCTGAAGATTGCCGCTGACATTATGGGGCAGAAATGGATCGACCGAAATCACTACCGCTTCGGAGCTAGCAGCTTGCTGGGAGGCCTGCTGTTGGCGCTTGGTCTGAAAGAACAGGAAGACGATTAAAAACAAACTCCGTCCAGGCTACTCTTCTCTGAAGGAATCAAGCATATCAGAGGCGCTGCTGTCAGTATCACTGCTTTCAGAACTGTAAGGCGTCTCCATGGCAAAAGCATATTTAGACATGAGCAAGTTGACGAAAGCTCGCAAGTCGTATATACGTTCATCCAGGTGTTTTCTCAGCCTGTCTTCTTTGTCGAACTCTTTTTCATCATCTCCCCCTGTGGTCTTGTCATGTTTGGCTCCATCAGCCTGCTGATTGGCATTGATGACAGCACCTGCCTCAAGGAGTACAGCACCTGCCTCAAGGTATAATAGCGTCTTGCGTGATTGTTCCAGCAGGTCCTCAAATCCTATGCAGAGGGTTACCAGTATGACTTGGTAATCATTTTGATCAGTAAAAGTTTTTTGTAATTGATATGACATGTATTTTTCTATGGCTATAAGCAATTCTTGAAATAATTCAGGATGTTCATTTCCCGGGTTATCTTTTGCGTCGGTTACCACCTTTTTAAATATTTCAAATAATTTCTGTTCTTTGGCTTCTTTACCGGTAAAGTCAGGAATGGTTTGATCCCAATTTGAGCGGCTAAAATAACTCGACATGTTGTCAATGTGTGTATTTGCGAGTTGTATAACAAAAGGATCAAGCATCAGGCTTAAGGTATCAATGAAACTCACGAAAAGACTATTCCAAACAACTAATTCAGGTTTTTTTTCACCGTATTCTTTTATTAGCCTTAACATTCGTTTATCTGATTTTATATTACGCAGACAAACCGGCATTCCGAAATCATTAACGTAGTAGTTGAGTAGAGAGGAAGAGGCTAATAGCATTGCATCGAATGATGCCCCGTATTTTTCAGTTTCAAAGGGGTCCTCCATTTTTCGCAACAAAAACTCAAGGCGCATTTCTTCCAACAGCATCAGGTCAGAGAAGACTGTAGCAGTTTCTTTAATATTTGCTTTTAAAACGTTGAGATCTTGTATGGGTTCTTTTACACCAAAAAGGTCACCTTTTTTGGCATAGAGTCTCTCGATACCAGACAAATGACTAGCATCAAGCAGGAATGAGAGAAAAAAGAAACTATTTGCTTTAAGGGGGGTTCCCTTGCAATGGATGGCTGTATAGTAACTCACCATCAACTTCGCGAGGCTCCGTTGGTGCTGTGGATTGGCCATATCGATAGGAGATTCGGTACCCTGAATTGAATATAGAACTTCCATCAACTTTTTCTGGTCTTTGTCAATCTTAATATTGAGAATTAGTTTCACTGTATCAATCATACCAAGAATGGTCAGGCTTTCTTCGGGAGGCTTTGCCGGGACATAGCTCAACATAGTGTTTAAGATTTCTTCATCAATGCCTGTATTCAACCCCTGAATAATGGCAGCAACCTGTACACGGGTCATTGGTGGGAGTGGAGTGTCTATTAAAGGCTGAAGCTGCTGTGCTCGTGCTCCCTCCGATTCATCCATTTTTTTGACTTGCTCAGTTTCATGGTTCATGGCAAATATAAGATGGGTCGTATTCGGGTTGAGAGCAAAAGGAGAGATTCTCCCAACATAAG
>NZ_JAHHPQ010000594.1:0-1458 GCF_024606245.1 Endozoicomonas sp. SESOKO2 | reverse complement strand
TAGCAAAATCATAGTGACTCCTGAACCAATCGACGAAATCACTCAAGTATTTTATTCGTTCTTTCAGGTATTTACTCTTCTTCTCTTGTCCTTTGTTAATTTCTTTTTCTTCTTGTCCCTTTGCTGCCTTGTCATGTTGGCCTCCATCAGACTGTTGATTATCATCGGTGACAATACCTGGCTCAAGCATTGCCAAAACAGTCCGTGATTGTTCCAGCAGGCCGGCAAATCCTGTACCGAGGGTGACCATTATGACTTGGTATTCATTTGCATCAGGAAAAGTTTTTTGTAATTGTTGCTCTATGTAATTTGAAAGGGTTATAAGCAATTCTTTAAATAATTCAGGGTTTTCATTTCCCGGGTTGTCTTTTGCATCATTTAACACCTCTTCGAATATTGCAAATAATTTCTGTTCTTTGCCTTCTCTGTTTGTAGAGTTAGTAACGGTATCATCCCAGTTTGATTTGCTAAAGTAACTCGAGATGTTGTTAACGTGTCCTTTTGCGGATTTTATAAAGAAAGCATCAAGAATCATGGATATGGCATTAATGAGATTCACGAACTGATTGTTTGAGGCAACTAATTCTGGATTTTTTTCACCATATTCTTTTATTAGCACTAACATTCGCTCATCTGTTTTTATATACCGCTGATAAAACGGTATTCTGTCCATATGAACGTTATAATTTAGCAGGGTGGTAGCGGCTTTTATCATTGGATCGATTGGGGTCTCGTATTTTTCAGCTTTTGAGGGGTTATCCAATTGTTGCATTTGCCTAAGGTGTATTTCTCTCATAAATTTCATGCCAGAGATCACTGAAGCAGACTCTTTAACATTTGCTTTTAAAACTTCGTGATCTTTTATGGGTTCCTTTTTACCAAGAAGTTCACCTTTGTTGCAATGAAGTCTCCCGCTACAAGACGAGCTAATGGCTTCAAGCAGGAATGAGTTAAAAAAGAAATGAGCCGCTTCAGGGTTGGTTCCATTTGAATGGATGGCTGCATAGTAACTTGCCATAAACGTCACGAGGTTCAGTTTTTCGTATGGATCGTTGATATCGACAGGTGACTCGGCACCGTGGAAAGAATATAGAATTGCCATCAAATCATTCTGGTTTTCATCAACCGTAAGGTGGAGTGTTTTTATCAATTGCTGAATCATGTCTGCAATGGTCAGGCTCTCTTTGGGAGGGATT
The DNA here is from genome assembly GCF_024606245.1 of Endozoicomonas sp. SESOKO2. Classification (NCBI taxonomy): domain Bacteria; kingdom Pseudomonadati; phylum Pseudomonadota; class Gammaproteobacteria; order Oceanospirillales; family Endozoicomonadaceae; genus Endozoicomonas; species Endozoicomonas sp. SESOKO2. Next base: position 262 of record NZ_JAHHPQ010000594.1, on the reverse strand, counting down.
TCCGGAAAGTAACTCAATATAGTTCTTATGGAGTCTTCATCAAGGCCTGTATTCATCCCTTGGAGAATGTTACTAATACTGGTATGGCTCACTGATGGGAGCGGAATTTGCACTACAGGCTGCAGTTGCTGTGCAGCAGCTCCCTCCGATTCTTCTGAATCCTCATCCATTTTTTCGCCTTGCTCATTTTCGTGGTTCATGGCAAAGATAAGATGGGTCGTATTCGGGTTGAGAGCAAAAGGAGAGATTCTCCCAACATAAG
>NZ_JAHHPQ010000593.1:0-1558 GCF_024606245.1 Endozoicomonas sp. SESOKO2 | reverse complement strand
CGGCGATGCCCAGGCGGGCAAATACCTCTCTGAAGTTCAGGGAGAAGAGGATGTTCTGCGAACCTGTCTCAAGGTCATGGCCTCGGGTTACCGGCCTGAAGTTTGCCCCGGAATGATACCACCACCCATGGCTTTGATCATTCAACAGTGTATTGACTGCAAATATGGCGGGGTCGCCATGAGCTTTCAGTCCTTTCAGGATGATACTGTCAGGATTGAGTACACACCCGGTCAGCCCAGAGGCATAGTGGCAGGACAGTCCGGCAACACGCCCCACCGCATCGATATTGCTCGCAAAGAAGGCGCTGAAAGCTGGCAATACTTTCCCGGAACGGTTTCAAATCAATTTATCCTCCAAAAAAACAGCGAAAATAACGGCTATTCGGAAACAAGAATTGATGATGCGAACCCCCGATCAGGCGACGGCAGTCATCGACTCAGTGATGACACGGTTTCAGCACTCAGGGATGTGGTGACAAAGCTGGAAGACCTGTTGCTTTGCCCGGTGGATGTGGAGTTTGCTATTGATCATCAGGGTTGCCTGTTCCTGTTGCAGGTACGCCCCATAACCCGACTCTCTGGCGGTATGGATTTTGCCATGCCTATACCCGATGACAGTCTGATCATTGGTGAGGCCGTCAGTGAAGGCTATTGCACCGGGCCCATCTGGCTGGCCAAAAAACAAGAGTCAGACATAATGCCACACGGAGCCATCGTCCTGGCCCGACACGCCGAAGAATGGCTGCTTGAGCCCGGTTTCCTGATGCGGGCAGGTGGTTTTGTCATTGCAGAAGGAGGATTCAATGATCATGTGGCGATCCTCATGAGACAGGAGAAAAAGCCCTTAATGCTGGCAGGTGGCAGGTATACGGCAGTGATCGCTCAGGGTGTCCATCAAGTCACGCTGGCTTGCGCCCGCTTTAATAGTAAATCCGGTGCCTTCATTGTGGCCGGTGACATTACCGAAAAACTGGCCAGTCACAGAAGCCTGTCTTCTGTTGTTTCTGATGTGCCGCCGGCAAAAGCTGTCCCGTCACGGGATGATTTGTCTCCCCCTGAAGGCACATTTCATAAAGTTGCCAGCGGTTTCCAATGGCTCACGAATCAAAATACACGCCTGTTGGCATTGTTTGCCCCCGGCAGTGGACTGGATTGTTTGGCGAACCCCATAAAATTAAGCATGTCGCCACAACGATCAAAGCTACTGACTGAGACTGCGGATAACGTCAATCGTCTGATTCATGGGGCTGAAGCACTGTTGGAGGGTTATCAGGCATTCTTGCGTCTGGCGCGGCATAGCGATTCACTTGAGATCATGCCATTGCAGGAAGAATTACTGCAACTGTTCAACCGGTTCGCGGCGCTGAAACAGACCCTCCGGTCCGGGATAAAGAGCATCATTCTGCCAATGCAAGCCGCTGATAACGGGCAGCTATCTCCGGGAATGTTTCGTCCGTGGCTGGCAGACTGTCATCTGCTGGAATCCTGTCTTCAAGCTCTCAGCCCTGAGGAGGCTGAGCAGGTGCGGAGTGTCCATGAGCTGATTTTTGCCCTGCAT
>NZ_JAHHPQ010000592.1:0-3470 GCF_024606245.1 Endozoicomonas sp. SESOKO2 | reverse complement strand
GCATAAAGGCAAGTGGATGGGCAGAAAACGTAAAATCTGATCAAAAAACGCCTAATACCCGATTATTTTTTGATCATGTCGAAAAAAGGGCGGATGAGCCTGCGCTAAAATTCTTATTCTCGGTCAGGCTCCCGCGAGGCTGGGCAAGATCAGTAGTGCTTTTGCTTTGCAATACCTACAGAAGCGGGACATTTAGCAAATAAAACACAGGCACGACAATAGACATTACCATGTAATATACGGGATCAAAACCCTCCACAACATCTGGAACAGGTGTTGTTAAAGAGTAGGCATAGCGTAAGGCAATCACAGACTGTTGAGTCAATTGAGGGATAACATTGTACATTCCTGCCGATTCAATCATGGAATTTATAATCATACCGCCATATACAAGCAGCAAATGCCAGTGTTCCATCTGCATATTTTGAGCACCGTATAGGGCTGCAAATGCCGTCACCAGATAAGCTGAAGTCGAGACTCCCACCGTCACCAGCATTGCCTCAGGAATACGAATATTTCTGATGTAAGCCAAAACTGAGGTCACAGCCAATGTGGTACAGAAATAATATGCAGGCCAATTAGCTTTCCTGAAAGCAGACCAGTAGCCAATATTGCGTAGATTATCTATCGAACTCAAAACCGAACTTACATAATAAGACGCCACTAAAATTCTGACCAGTTTATTAGAGCTGAACAATTCACGATGATGACCGCTTACCAGGAAATAGCCCCGAAGTGCCTGAACAGCCAAAATAGCGTAGATCGAATTACTTTCCCCCCACCAGGCTGAAGTCAGAGTACCCAGTGCCAGAGTAACTGCGACAAAAGCAGCGGATGGTACATTGAGATCTCTGTAGACATAAAGAAGTCGATAACTTGTATATAATAGCCAGGCCACGCTGATACCTGAAATGGCATAGCTAAGCATTTCAGGTTTATAGCACTGGGACTTACTTCCAGAAAAAAAACAATTCAGGAAACTTGATTGATCAGACTTTTTTCCAACGGTTTGCACTGGCTGCTCCTGCATAGCCGCCAGTCTGTCTTTTAGAACCTGATAGAAATCCCCGACGCTATTATATAAGTGCCACCATGTACTGTATTGAGAGTAAACCAGGGGCAAAAACGAGAACCCTTGTTTCAAGGCCTCATTAACAGTCTGCAACAACTCAGGATCATCATAAAGTGCTTCATCGATCAAATGGTCTGCTGCATGCAGCCCTCCTTCATCATAAAAGACATCATCAAGTCGACTCGAATCTCTAAAATCCTGAAGAGCAAGCCCGTATCGATCATTATCTTTGACTGCATTACTGAAAATACTATTGATTCTTTCCAGATCTTTTCTGCCCTCTCCATTAAAAGTTAAATTATCCAAACCCTGCTCTTTTAATGCACTTTCGATTTCAGAGGGGTGCCCTTGAACGCCCTCAAACACAGCCATAGCAGTACTATTGTCTGGATAAAAACCGACCTCTTCATTGGCCAGAGAAAAGCAGGAAGCCAACATAAAAAACAACACCAGTATTTTTTCCATGGCAAAATAAAACAATGCATCAGCCCTATAAGAAATCAAACTCGCTACCCCCGACTCTTTACACCACCCCAAGAAAGCAGACACTTTTCAGGTAGGCGCTGTTCGTTCGAAAGTGAAAAAGCAGCAACCCCCTTGGGGAGAAAGGACAAAATTTTTTTTGCTCCTTCTGAACCCCTTGATGGGAGGGCTTCCACTTTTGAATTGAACAGCACCTTTCAGATACATGAACTTAAGGTAGCAGAGTGAAAGAGGATTTTTGGTTGCAGGTTGGACACTTAACACCAAAGCGCTGTAACTTCCAGGCAGAGAGTAGGTTGTCATCCAGTTGATTCTGGATCAACTGGTTCTGACAATCTGCACAGATAGGGTGCTTGCATGCCAGGTTCAGTAACGCGACAGGCTCATCCTCATTGAGTCCATCAAAGGTACCCTCTTCATTGCTTATTGATGGACGCATACAGACTGGACAACGGTCTTCATCACCGTTGTAATCCGTAGCTTCAAAATTTGGTAATACATGCTTGCCTGAACGGACAGCATTAACAGCGCTTTGGGCCCAGTTGAAACCGACAAAATATCCCAGGTAAGCCAACTGAATACTTAACACTTTATTGACCCATGCAGGCACTTTATACTGAGAAAATACACAGCTGTTATCCTCATTGCAGCCACTATCCAGAGCCAATGTTTGCTGTCCATCAATCTGGCTGCTCCAGGTGATAGTAGCCTCAGAGAATCCATCTGAACCGGGAAAAGTGAAATACGAAGTATCTTTAGTGTGTTGTATGTCAGCAACCTCCCCCCGGCTTTCCCTGTTATAAAAGTAATAATGCAGGACATTTCCTGCTATATCCTTAGTCTGGACAGTTTTATTGTTGCCGTACTCATTGAGAAACTGAGCGACTTCTTCAAGAAACACTGGGGCAAGAAGCGTTCGAGCCTTGACGATAGCCGAGCGATTATAAGAATTAGAAAAAGCAGACAACAGATAAGGTGGAAAAACTTCCGATTTTTTCAAATCAGAAGCCCTCTGGACCAGCATACCGTATACCAGTTCATCACCATCGTGCACATGAAAACAGATGAAGGCCAGTGCAACAAGATACTCTGGCACTTGATTGCCGTCCGGCTTAGACGAAGGCATTGGAAAGAACTTAAAAAATGATGGAGCTATATAGACAGCGCTGAGGCCATTCTCATCCATAGCTTTTGCCAGAGCGCTGTAACCATCATGGTCTGCACTGAGTTCGCTAACCCCTGCTCTTTCCAGCTTGTAAGAAATCCTCTTCATAGGAGATGGTCCGGTATAGATAATGAACAAACCGGCTGCGCGTCCTGCCATGGTCAAATCCATATGGGTTTTGGTATTACCCTTATCTTCAAAGAACAACAAGCTTAGAATTTTTACCAGCGGTAACAGCAATAAAAGCTTTGGACTAACGTATGTTCGCAGGGGATTATTCTGGTTGTGCTCTTCTCTTGTCAGCACTAAGCAGGCAACGGCGGCATAAGGCATAGGATAATCAAGAGAAAAAACATTCCGAACTAAAGCATATCCAAACCTGAATCGGGTTAGAATCGCATCCGTATAAAGAAGGGCTGACGTTGCCGTACCTAATATCGCAATGGAACAGGAATTGAGCCAGTGATGGTGAAAATAAAACCCATAACTCAAAGCCATGGTAGAAAATATGGCCGACATGACACCTCCATACAAGAACGACTGCCATATCCAGTTCACGTCATCCCGGGTTAAGTCATCCAGATAAATGACTCTGTTACCGAGTTGAATGGTTGTACCTTCATCAGATACCGCAACTCCGCTTTTTGCCAGAACAGGCTCAACCATAGATAGAGATAAAGTCACTCCTTGAAGACCCACTGAAACCTTAACAGAAAGGCATAACAGCACAATGGCGCAAGGAAGCAAAAA
>NZ_JAHHPQ010000591.1:0-27298 GCF_024606245.1 Endozoicomonas sp. SESOKO2 | reverse complement strand
TGATACTCAGGCTACCAGTGACTTGTAATGAAGCGTCTTCAGTGACGCTACCGGAGTCTATTCCGATGATCACTGCCGAACGGGATTGACCATGTACGATAATCACCAGATTTTGCGTGTCGGTGGCTCCGTGTTGATCAGTGACCGTAATGGGGATAGTCACTGTTTTATCCTGACCGGCGGCAAGGTGTTGATACGCGGTGTGGCCCGGATCGAAGATATAATGACCATCACGGTTGAGCGCAAAGCCACCAACCGGAGAAGCGATTGAGTATGTGGCTGTTGCGTGGGCGTCCGGGTCTTGTGAAGTAATCTGGCCCTTCAGTTGACGACCATATTCAGTAGCACTTTGCGTCTGTATCTGATCAAGCACAGGGGCGTCGTTAGTACCGCTGACTGTCATCACTAAAGCTTTAGTATCAGAACCGCCACTACCGTCAGTCACCGTGACCGGGATCACGATTCTTTGCGTGTCGCCTTGAGCAAGACCATTGTAGGCCGGATGGGTCGGATCGAAAGAATAGGTGCCATCGGCACTTAACGTAAACCCTGGCACTTTCACCGTGGTGGAGTAGGTTGCAGTGTCGCCCGCATCAACATCGGTGGAGGTCATTCTTCCGGTGGTCGGCTGGCTGGCACCTTCAATTGATTTGCCAACGTGCCCGCCATTTACCACTGGCAGATCGTTAGTACCCTGAACATCAACAGTAAAAGCATGGGAGAAATCAACGCCATTTGCATTTTGAGCATATACGACAAAATGCTCAGATACACGCTGTCCGTCCTTAAGCCCCTGAACATTGGATGCGCTGTTATCCAGCGAATAGCCCCATACGCCATTTGCCTCAATAGTCAGAACACCATATTTCCCCTGATAAGTTTGTCTGGGAAAAGTGCCTTCCCCACCCTTTAAATCAAATTGCCCGTGAGCACTGATCTGCGAATCTTCGTATACCTGATTAACAAAACTACCGACAATCGTCAGGGGTAAATCGTTCGAAGCAACCCTCCCTGATAACTCTGATGTGGCTTCTGTTACTTGCGGAGCAGCGATCCCATTTAGTGAATTTGAAACAGATTTCTCATCAAATGGCAAAGCTGATCCGGAATCTGTATTTAAAACACTACTGTAGTCGTGTGTAGGCCAGTCTCCGGCAATTGCTTGCCCTTTTGAGACATCTACTTCAAGGTTGTCGCGTTCTACAACAGCCGCTGGCTTATGATGCCCATCTTCAAATTCAGTAAAATGCAAGACCTTGTGGGCTTGAACTGTTTTAGTTTCCTTTACTGCTTCATCCAGGCTGTTTTCAGGTAAATCACTAGCTGAATAGGTATTGTCTCCCTCAGAGTCAGCAGCATTATTCAACAAGATACTGGCCAGAGACTGAAGGTCTTTCACTGAAACAGAGATTGGGGATCCTGAATCCCCCTGAAGAATGACATAATGTCCATTGGGGCTGGAAATTAGCGTGTTTTCAGAAATCGACATGCCTGACTCAAGAGGCTTAAGTTCACCAGAATTAGCTAAAAAGAAGACCGGGCCCGAAACTTGCCGTACCGTAAACATACCGAATCTTAACCATGTTCATAACCAGCCCATCGTGAAATATAGTTTAGATATTGAAAAATTACTAAAGTCCAATGAACTCCCTGTTTTTGGCTCATGGCCGAACAGTCTGTGTTATGCTAGCCGCCTTTTGTTATTACATGCCCGAAAACACCATAGGCGTTAGAACCAGATCCTGGTTGCCTCTGGAAATGAACGTTTTTCATTAAGGTTTTCCGGCGTCACAGGTGTTTGGAGTCAATGTCGAAATCTCAGGTTTTTCGCGTTATTTTTCAGAACGAATCTGAAGTCTTTGAAGTTTATGCCCGGCAGATTTTCCAGAGTGAACTCTGGGGGTTTATTGAAGTTGAAGAGTTTGCCTTTGGTGAGCGCAGCCAGTTGTTGGTCGACCCCAGTGAAGAGAAACTCAAGAGCACTTTCGAAGGCGTGAAGCGGAGTTATATTCCTCTGTCGTCTATTATCCGTATTGACGAAGTTGAAAAAGAAGGGGCAGCCAAGGTGTCTGAAGCCAAGGGCAATAACGTCAGACTATTCCCTTTGCCTCCAGCGTGAGCCTCAGGGTTTGCACCCACGCGTTGGTTGCGCCCGCCACCTTCTGGTCCGTCAGGCGAAAGTGGTTGTTCATTCCTGATGTGTGTCTGCCTGTTCGAAAGTCCGGTTCTGGTTTTTCAATAGCATAAACAAACCGGTTGACAGCAGGAGACTTCCCAGGGCAATCATATAGCGGAACAGGTTAAGCCTGAGGTATCCTCCCAAGGTACCCTGATTGCCAATGACCAGACCGCCAATAAAAAAACTGGTGAAGGCAATGAGCAGCAGACCTTTGGGGCCGGGTTCTATCTGGGCTCTGAGGACACTGTACAGGGCTATGAGCAGACTGACAGCCAGCAGGGCATCCCTGTAGAGTGTTTCAATTCCGTACCAGCGGGTTATTTCATAAGCCAGACAGAGCCCGATGATCATCCTTCCCCAGGCCGGTTTACTCCATTCCCTGTTAGACAGAAGCAGAGCGATCGCCGTACCGACCAGAGGGGGAGAGAGGTAAGTGGCAGCATTATTCAGAAAGAGATAGGCGCCGGTCCAGATCTCTGAAAACCCGTACTTCAGGGTGCCTGCTGCCGAGGCAAGCGCGACCAGGAGGAACCCCAGAAGAGCACCTTTGGTAGCCGTTCTGTGAATCTCGGCAAATGCCTGTTGCTGACAAAGCAGGAAGACCGCAAAGGTGCTGGCAGCGGCCAGCACCGCATCTGAAAGAGCCAGTGAACTCATAGTGAAAACAGCCGTGAGCGAAGAAAACTACTTTGCGTCATCCCAAAACATGAATAAAGCATGTATGAAACACGACGCAGCAAACTATTTTTCACGGTCAATTGATTACCTTATTGACAGTTTCTGAAAGCGCGGCCCGCTGCCTCAATGGTTTTCTGAATCTCCGGATCACCGTGGGCTTCGGATATAAAACCGGCTTCGAACGCAGAAGGAGCCAGATAGATTCCCTCATCCAGCATGGCATGAAAGAAGCGACCGTAGAGCGCTCCATCGCAGGCCATGACCTGGTCAAAGCGGTTGACGCTGGGCTGGTCAGTGAAGAATAAACCGAACATGCCTCCGACTTGAGAGGTGTGCAGGGCAATACCGTGTTCTGAAGCTTTTTCCCTGAGGCCTGTCAGTAAGCTGGTTGCTTTTTCAGTGAGTTCTGCGTGGAAGCCGGGACGGCTCAGGTTTCTCAGTGTCGCCAGACCTGCGGCCATAGCCAACGGGTTACCAGAGAGGGTCCCGGCCTGATAAACCGGCCCCAGCGGAGCCAGGTGCTCCATGACCTTTTTTCGGCCACCAAACGCACCAACCGGCAGACCGCCACCGATGATTTTACCCAGTGTTGTCAGGTCCGGCCTAACGTCATAGTGAGCCTGGGCGCCACCAAGGGCAACACGGAATCCGGTCATGACTTCGTCAAAGATCAGAAGGGCACCGTGCTCATCGCACACTGCTCTCAGACCTTCAAGAAAACCTTTGACGGGGGGAATACAGTTCATGTTGCCGGCCACTGGCTCAACGATAATGCAGGCGACTTCACTGCCTACTTCTGCAAAGGCCTGTTTAACAGAATTCAGGTCGTTGTACGTCAGAGTAATAGTACTTTCTGCCAGCGCTTCAGGGACGCCCGGAGAGCTTGGAACCCCCAGAGTCAGTGCGCCAGAGCCAGCCTTTACCAGCAGTGAGTCAGAGTGACCATGGTAGTTGCCTTCAAACTTCACAATCTTGTCCCGGCCGGTAAAGCCCCGGGCCAGACGAATAGCACTCATGGTGGCCTCGGTGCCTGAGTTGACCATTCTGAGCAGTTCCATGGAGGGAAAGATTTCGCGAACTTTCAAAGCCAGTTCGGTCTCCAGGGCCGTGGGCGCACCAAAGCTCAGTCCATCCAGTGACTGATCGCGAACGGCGCTGACAACATCCGGATGGTTATGTCCGAGAATCATCGGACCCCAGGAGCCCACGTAATCAATCAGGTGGTTGCCATCAACATCCTGCACATAGGCCCCTTTGGCGCTTTTGAAGAAGATTGGCTCGCCACCCACACCCTTGAACGCTCTGACCGGTGAGTTCACACCCCCCGGAATGACAGCCTGGGCTTCAGTAAACAGAGTGCTGGAGCGCTCATGGGGAAGGGACATGATCTATTCCTGATTAAACAATTCAGTAAAACTGCGGGCACGAGTCCGGATATCCGCGGAAGCAAAGAGATTATGAACCACTGCCACCATATCAGTACCCGCTTCAATAAGCTGCGGGGCATTATCCACGGTAATTCCTCCAATAGCTACAACAGGGACTTTAAAGACCTCTTTGGCAGATGGCAAAAGTGACAGCTCAGCAGGTTTGGCGTCCGGCTTGGTGCGTGAGGGGAAAAAACGTCCGAAGGCAATGTAATTGGCGCCCTCCTCAACAGCCGTGTGAGCCAGATCGAGAGAGCCTTCGCAGCTGACACCGATGATAGCGTAATCCCCAAGCCTTTTCCGGGCGGAGTCTACGGATTCGTCCTGTTGTCCCAAGTGTACGCCATCTGCTTCCGATTCGGCAGCCAGTTCAATGTCATCATTGATAATAAACAGCGCACCGTAATTGTGGCAGAGTACTCGCAGTGTACTGGCCTGACGGAGCCTCTTTTCACGATCCAGACTCTTGTCTCGGTACTGAAGTACTTTCATGCCTCCCATCAAAGCCTGTTCAACCGCTTCCATCAGAATACGATCGTCGGGGAGAAGCTGGCTGTCGGTTACACCGTATAGACCTTTGAGCATCTTCTAACCTGATTTCAAACATTTTCGTCGCAAAGTATAACAGGATCAATGTTGACCCGAATAATTCAGATAGCCTCCAGTGCCTCAGACAATTTGTGCACACCGACGACGGTTAACCCTTCAATGGGTTTTCTGGGAGCGTTTGCCGCCGGGACAATGGCTCTTCTGAAGCCATGTTTGGCCGCTTCTGTCAGGCGTTCCTGGCCGTTGGCAACAGGCCTGATCTCACCGGCAAGGCCCACTTCCCCAAAGGCAAAAAGATCCTGGGGTAGGGCACTGTCGCGCAGACTGGAAACAACCGCCAGCAAACCGGCCAGATCGGCACTGGTTTCCGTGACTTTAACACCCCCGACCACGTTGAGAAAAACGTCCTGATCACTGGTAAAAATGCCACCGTGTCGAGTCAGTATTGCCAGCAGCATGGCCAGCCTGTTTTGATCCAGTCCTACGGTTACACGTCTCGGATTTCCTAGTTGCGAGTCCACAACCAGGGCCTGAATTTCCACCAACAGAGGGCGAGTACCTTCCCACAGAACATTGATAATGCTGCCTGAGGTTGGCTCGGGTGCCCGGGACAGGAAAATGGCCGAAGGGTTTTTGACTTCTTTCATTCCCCTTTCCGTCATGGCAAAAATGCCCAGCTCATTCACCTGACCAAATCGGTTCTTGGTAGCCCGCATAACCCTGAAGCGTGAATCATCGGTATTTCCAAGCATGATCTGGGTATCAATAATATGGGACAGGGTCATGGGGCCTGCCAGAGAATTATCCTTGGTTACATGACCGACCAACAACAAGACAGTGCCCGTCTGCTTGGCAAAGCGGGTAAGGAAGGCAGCGGACTCCCTGACCTGGGCGACGCCTCCGGGAGCAGCATCCACGCCATTCATATACATCACCTGGATAGAGTCAATCACTATAACACCCGGCTTCTCCTGTTCGGCGACAGCGACAATGTTCTCGGCTGAAGTCTCTGCCAGCATCCTCAGGCGATCAGTAGGCAGGTCGAGGCGCTTGGCCCGGGCTGCAATCTGTTGCAGCGATTCCTCACCGGAAACATAGAGGGCATTCATGCTCTCGGCGACATGGCACAATACCTGGAGCAAAATGGTGCTCTTGCCAGCCCCCGGATGGCCACCAATCAGGACGGCACTGCCTTTGACAAACCCACCACCCAGTACCCGGTCAAACTCTGACGTGCCGCTGCTGAATCTGGGCGCTTCAGCAACATCCACATCACTGAGGGTTTGAAGGCCGTTGAGTGTGCCTGCAAAGCCGGATTTATTAGTAGCACCGATAGAAGGGGAAGCCGCAGGGCCCAGGTTGACTTCTTTGAACGTATTCCAGGCTTTACAATCCGGGCATTGCCCCTGCCACTTTGATGACTCACTGCCGCACTCGGTGCAGACGTAGGCTTTTCTGGATTTTGCTTTGGCCATCAGAACCTTTCAGACAAAACTCTATGGTAGCCTGTTGTTGCGTTGGCTCCAACTCAGAGGTTCTCATATTGCGATCTCACGTCACTGGCTCGTCGCTCTCTGTGGTATTTTGCTTTGTGTTTCGCCAGGGCTTTTGAATTCCTGAAGACCCTTTTGCATTGCCGCTCCCGGCCATTCACGCCGGTTGCTGTTTCTCCACAGATTCGTTGTTTGGTGTGCATTCTGAAATTGTGATAGCTCAGGTCTTTAGCACTTGGGCAGAGCACCCCGCATGGCCGAATCTGACCATCCTCGCCCATTATGGGCGCCTCACAGATTCTTTGCCCGCTAGCAAAAACGAAAGGGTCCGTTTGTGAAGAGCTGTTACCTGGGGGCTCGTGAAAAGGATCTGCCAAGCCCTGCTGTGCCTCTTCGCTTACTGAAAAGGCCGGTGATTGTGCTAACCAAGACAGGTCTTCCCTGCAAAATGGGCAGGTTTTCGTTGACGATCCCGGAGTGCTAAGAAACGCCCTTCGTAAACAATGCGTGTCAATTCTCTTCGAACAACAGGGAGTAACAATCTCATTTCTAAACATTTCAGTGCATATAGGGCACTCCTCATCTGCTTCATCCAGCCCTCCGCTAGCGGAGGGTGGTCGGAATCGACAAACGCCATGACAGGGATGGACGAAACAGTTTAAAGCAAAAGTATGCTGCTGTTGTTGAGGGTCTTCGTTACCGTCGTCAGAGCCGTAATTTAGAGGGTTGGTGAAAAAACCTGTAGACTGTGTGGTTGTTCCTGAAGCCTGCTGATCGGATGATGCAGGTGGCTGGTTTGGTGGACCATTATCTTGTTCACCCTGTTCGCTGAGCCCCGAAGTGGTGATCGCAAACGGATGATCCTGACTTCCCTCCGGTTGATCCATCGGGCTAAACAGCAATGAATTGGGGTTCCAATAGCTTTTCAAAAGCCAGCCAACGGCAATCAATGCTTCTCCAGGTAGCCACGAATAAGGTTTGGAGCCCGGGGGGGCTTCATGGGTGGTCAGAGCCAGTTCGTAAGCAACCAGCAGGGGAGTGGCATAAAGCAATTGCCACGAAATCGACTTAATAAAGGTTGTTGCTAATCCGTAACCATTAAATCCATGTAGATTGTCATCAGCCGGAAAATCAGGGCCTGTAAAGTCGTTTGTGTTGTCGATGTCTAATGAGCTGCCTGACAATGTATTCAGGTCACGCTTTGTAGAAAAGACCTGGTCCGGAGAAGCTGTATCCTGATTCTGTAACAGCTCGACAACAAAACGTCTTGTCACAATTTCGGCCTGGCAAATCACAGACAACGGGAGCAGCAGAAAAAGAAACATCGTAGAAAGTGTTTTTTTCATCATTATGTCCATACAACTTTTCTTTACGTGCAAAGTAGACCAATAACAAGATCAGTGGATGTTTCTTTAAAAGGCCTTCTGTTAAAGAACCTCTATCAAAGAACTTCAATTAGAAAACTCAGTTAAAAATCAAAGTGTGCGCCGGACATAATTTCCTGAGAGGACGGGTGTCAGATCAGTGACCGGGCTGGCAGTCACCCGGGCACGGGCACATCACAGGTTCATCGCCGTCCGTGGTATCCCTTTTTGTGAGCTATCAGGGCTTGGCGATTTTTGCAGATCGCCCCGCATGGTCGCTGCTGGCCATCCTGCCCGATCACTGTTTCATCACAGATTGCATGCTCGGTGTGTACTCTTGATTTGTGTTGCAACAGGGCTCGGGCATTTTTACAGGTCTTCAGGCAGCGACCGCCGAATACGGGCACGTCACAGACCAGCACGCTTGCCCTCGCAGTCATATCGGAAGAGACCGTCTGTGAGAGAATGTCACCTTGGGGCTCGCTAAAAGAAACTGTTAAGCTCGGCCGTGCCTCTGCGCCTGTTGCAAAACCTAATGATTGTAATACTGAATAAATGTCTGTTCTGCACAGCGGGCAGCGTCCCGAACATACTAAAGCGTTCAGTAGACAATATCTGTCCATTCTTTGCGAACAACAGGGAGTAACAATCGTATCATCGCCAAGCATTTCAAGGCATATAGGGCAAGTCTCACGTGCTTCACTTAGAGAAAAATCCGGTGTTTCAGCCAGAAAAAACAAATCTGCTCTGCAAAATGGGCAGCTACTCGTTGGCAATCTTCTTAAACAGTCTGAGTCAATTTTTTTTGAACAACAGGGAACAGCAACAGTCGTCTCTTTTTTAAGCGGGCTAAAACATATAGGGCACTCCTCGCCTGCTTCATCTGCTTCAGCCAGCCTTTCGCTATCGGATGGTGTTTGGAATCGACAAGCGGTATTAGCAGAATCGACGTAACCATCTAAACCGACAGTATGTTGGTGTTGTTCAAGGCCTTCAACGTAGTCAGGAGGGATAACGAAGGAGGCTGTTTGTGAGGCAGTGGCACCCGGGGGCTCGTTATAAGAATCTGATAAGTCCTGCTGTGCCTCTGCGCTTACTGGAAAATCCTCTGGTTGTAATAATGAATGCAGATCTCTTCTGCACATTGGGCAGCCTCTCGTTGGCGCTAATCTCCTTAAACACTTTGTGCTAATTTTAATCGAACAACAGTGAAGAACCACAGTCATCTCTTTTTGAAGGGGTTCAAAACATATAATGCACTTTTCATCTGTGTCATCTGTGTCATCTGTGTCATCTGTGTCATCTGCTTCATCTAGCCTTTCGCTATCGGAGGGTGGTCGGAATCGACAAACGCCATTGCAGGAATCGGCGTAACAATTTAAACCGTAAGTATGTTGGTGTTGTTCGGGGTTTCCATCACCGTCGCTGCGGTTAGGCAGGAACTTGGCGAAAAATCTTTTAAGGCGGCTGGTTGTTCCTGAGGCTTGCTGACCGGATGATGCTGATGCCTGGCTTTGCTGGTCATTCTTTTGTTGACCCGGTCCGGGAAGTACCATAGTGGTGATGGCAAACGGATGATCCTGACTGGCCCCCGGTTGATTCGTCGGGTTGAACAGCAATGAATTGGGGTTCCAATAGTTTTTCAATACCATGCCAACGGCGACAAATGCTTCGACCGGTATCGAATAAGGTTTGGCGCTCAGGGCGCTGTCGCCCGGCTCGGCGCAACAGATAATGGACAATGACACTAGCAAGAACAGCAGTGCCGCAGAAAATGCTTCTTTCAAGAGTTTATCCTTAATAACTATTTCGTTTTTTTGAAATGAAAAGGCTAGACCAGAAAGTTTTTAGATCAAGAAAACAATAAAAAGAACAATAAAAAGGACATTCATATATTTTACTTATCGAGGAGGTAAACTATTTTCTCCTGTTTTCAATTTTTAATGTTGTTGAGTCTGGTCATTAAGCAGCGTTGGCCTGCCTGATGTCAGGCTCCCCGGGTCGGGTTTGACGTCGGGGAGGATGTCAACTTCAAAAGAGAGTGATTTGGCGATGGCTATCAACGTTCTGTAACCAGCATTCTCCACTTGTCTGGGTAATTTCAGCACTTTGCTTAAGACATCCGGGTTGTTTTTCAAGAAGCTCTTTAACTGAGCGGTGAAAGCGTTGGGGAATCGGCAAACCAGTGGCGGTGTTGCAGAAATTTGTCGGGTAATCAATTTATGAAATCCGGGAAGATTTCCAGAAAAGAGCTGTTGCCAGTTTTCAACACTGAGCCGGGTCGCATTTTCTGTGATAAACACAGGCCAGAAGTCGACCAGTTCAGGGTGAGTAAGTAATTGTTTAAAAAGAGCTGGCTCAATGTCCAGAGCAGCTTTTGGATACTGTTTGATAAACGCCAGGGTAATGGACTCTGTCAGAGTAAAGTCAGATAGCAGTAGTGTATCTCGGGCGGCTTTGTAAAAAATCGGTGACTGAACCATCATCAAACCTTCATGATGCCTCAGATAGTGTTGAGCAGCCACGGCAATATGCTGCTCTTCCATTTCCGGGCTGAGTTGAATCAGAAAAATGAGTTGATGCACCAGAGTCGACTTACATCGAGCCAGCACTTTCGGGTATTTCAAATAAAGACTAAGGCCCAACATGTCAGGATCATTCTGTGGCAGTCGGGGGATAATCTCGGCGCTTTGTTGCATGGCGACAGAGACTAAGATTTGATAAAGGGGATCTTGTTTCTTGCGCTGCCGCTTTAGAGTGCATAGAAGATGATCATCCAGAGAAAGTTTCATGCCCAGCAGATTTCTGGCAACGGCGTCAGGGCGTTTTGCCAGACGGGATCTGAGTTCAGGCTCCCTGACTTTCAGAAACCTCTCACCAAGGTCTTTATCCTGACGGATTTTTGTTAGCAGCTTTTCCAGATCTTCAGCTTGGGCTGCCTGTAACCAGCCATCCATTTCACGCAGTGATTCGGCATTTTCACCCCACCCATGCCACACAGCTTCTGCACCATAATCAACAGCCCCCGCATTAGAAGGCGGTATCTCAGTGATAAGGTTTCTGGTGAACACATCAACACTGTTCCGGGTGGCCTGATACACATTGTTCAGGTCGCCCTGACAGGCGCATTGATGACGGAATTCGTCCAGCCATTCAAGCAGTGCTGCTCTATAGAATCCGACAAGCTGGTTAAGATCACTGGTGTCCATAAAGTCATAGAATCTTGAAAAGCTTTCATGCATTGCTTTTTTCAGCTTGTCCTGAAGATTCTTCTCGGGCTTTTTGGCCCGGACAGAAGCTTGCAGTGCTTTATTTAGCTGCTCTCTGGTGCGTATGATCTGACAGGCGGGGGTTTTCAGGAACTCTGCGACCTGTCCGGTCAGTATCGAGAAGTGCAGTTCTCCCGCTACCTTTGCTTCAAGCGTTGAGGCACAACGATCACTGAGGTTGAGGTGCTGATTCACATTGTGAGCTGATTGAATCAGTGAGCCAAGAAGGTTTCTGAGGCGTACCGGGGCTGGGTGGGTGACAATCCAGTCTTTATAGCTGGTTACCACTTCCACCAATTCGTATTCGCTGTTGAGTCCAACCTTGGTACCCGGTGAAAACTTTTTTTGATCCAGAGTAAGATCTCGAACCTGTTCATAAAGACCTGGAGTCATCGCTTACTTCCCTGTTTTAATGCTTCTCTATCAAGAATCTAGCAACAAAAGAGGAAGCCATATAAGTGTCAGAAATCAGCCTTGGTAACCCATAACTATAAGCAGGTGGGGGAACTGACAAAAAAGCGTCAGGAGGAGAGCGCATTTAGCTCTCTCCAGCAAAGGTCAGATGTTCTTGTGAGGACCAAATACCTCATAGTGAATGTTTGCTGGTGGCACACCCCAGCCCAGGAGCGTCTCGTTGACCATGTTCATGTAGCCCAACGGACCACAAAAGTAGTAGTGAGCCCCCGGTATTTCTATCTGTTCACGAATCAGGTTCAGGTCAGTACGGCCAGCATGATCATAGTTCTGATCACCTTCCTCAGGCTGATCATAGAAAACAATCTGTTCAATATTGTCACGTTGCTCTGCCAGAGTGCTTACATGATCAAAAAAAGCATGAACACTGCCGTTTATTGCACTGTGAACAAAACGAACAGGTTCTGAAATATTTGAGGCTGTCAGGGTATTCAACATACTGAGTAGCGGTGTGACACCGACACCGCCGCTGAGCAGAACGACCGGGCTTTGATTGCGGGTATCCAGAAAAAAGTCTCCGGCCGGAGGGCTCAGTTCTACTGCATCACCTTCTTGTACATGGTCGTGCAGGTAGTTAGAAATATGGCCTTGAATATCTCCACTTCCTTCGCGTTTTACCGAAATTCTGTAGCTTTTGCCGTTACTCGCATCGGACAGGCTGTACTGGCGGATACAACGGTTAACACTGTTTTCCGGGGTTATGTAGAGGCCGATGTATTGTCCCGGTTTAAAGTCGGCGACGGGTTTTCCGTCCACTGGCTCAAAGTAGAAGGAAGTGATCAGATCACTCTCTTTCACTTTTCGGGTCACTCTGAATGTGCGGGTACCGCGCCAGCCACCTTTTTGGCCCTCACTTTCCTGATAAATACTTTCTTCCATTTCGATAAAGATATTGGCCAGGAAGTGATACGCCTCTCCCCAGGCTTCAAGAATCTCGCCCGTTGCAGCATCACCCAGAACATGGGCCACTGCTGCCAGCAGGTGTTCACCTACGATAGGGTAGTGTTCGGGGTTGACATTAAAGCTGGCATGCTTGTGGGCAATACGTTGTATGGCGTTACTCAGTGCTCCCGGGTTATCAATGTGGGCAGCGTAGCCATAGACAGCCGCTGCCAGAGCGGCTTGTTGACGCCCTGTCTTCTGGTGGGAAGCGTTGAAAATATTCAGCAGTTCAGGATGATGGCTGAACAGACGCTGATAAAAGTGGCGGGTAATCGCTTCGCCACATTCAGCCATAACTGGGGCAGTGGCTTTGACGATGCAGATGGTCTTTTCACTCAGGTTCATGGGGAGC
Organism: Endozoicomonas sp. SESOKO2; assembly: GCF_024606245.1. Taxonomy (NCBI): domain Bacteria; kingdom Pseudomonadati; phylum Pseudomonadota; class Gammaproteobacteria; order Oceanospirillales; family Endozoicomonadaceae; genus Endozoicomonas; species Endozoicomonas sp. SESOKO2. The sequence continues at coordinate 14,571 of NZ_JAHHPQ010000591.1, read as the reverse complement.
TCCAAATGGGTCCTTTAAAAGATGTATTTGTAATGCATCTTTATTAGGTGCATCCTAGATGCATCTTTAAAAAAAGTCTATAGCCCCCATGAAATTGACCAAACAAACCGATTATGCGCTGAGAATCCTGATCTACTCGGCTTTACAGCCAAGGCTCCGGTTGATCTCAATTCAGGAAGTGACAGAGGTGTATGATCTCTCGCGAAATCATGTCATGAAGATTGTCCAGCGGCTGGGTCAGGAAGGCTATCTGTCAACAATCCGTGGTAAAGGTGGTGGTTTCCGGATGGGACGTTCTGCTGAAGATATCAACCTGGGGGTGTTGGTGAGAATGATGGAATCCACCCTGGTATTGGTGGACTGTGATGAGCCAGCGTGTCGTATATCAGATGTTTGTCGTTTAAAAAGGGTTTTAGCTGATGCCATGGCTGCATTCATGGCGGTTCTGGATGGTTACACGCTTGCTGATCTGATTGGAAATCGTCATGAGTTGTCAGAGCTGTTGGCAGTGGGTTGAGCACGATTATTCTACCCGTCCATTAAGGCCAGCAGCTTTGAAACCGGGTGAGGAATCTCGGTATCCCCAAAACGCTTTACCTGACTTCGGCAGGAGTAGCCTGTAGCCACGAGTTGGCCTTGGTTTTCAGGACTCTCCACTACAGGCTTCCAGCTCATGTCGTATAGCTTTCGGGACGTTTTCTGGTTGCGGGTTTCGTGCCCATAGATGCCCGCCATGCCGCAACAGCCAGTTGCCTGATATGTCAGTTTTAGTCCACAGGCGGAAAACAGCTTTTGCCATTGTGCCGGTGCAGCAGGTGCATTGGTGGTCTCCGTACAGTGACCCAGCAGCTTGAACTCACCACTCAGGTTTAACTGAAGCTCACGAATAGTATCCGCCTGACTGGCGAACCATTCCGAGAGTAATTGCACTTCAGGAGCCTCTTCACCCATGATCTCATGATACTCATCCCGGTAAGTCAGAGTAACGGCGGCATCAATCCCGATCAGGGCTACGCCCTTATCGGCCAGCTTTTTGAGTGCCCTGGCATTGGTTTTTGCGACTTTTTCAAAGCGTCCCAGGAAGCCATAGACATGCAGTACTTTTCCGTTGGGTTTATAAGGTGCAACCAGGGGGCGATACCCAAGTCTGACTAACAGCTCCACCAGATCAGTCAGTACCGGGGTTTCGAAAAAACTGGTAAAGGCGTCCTGGACAATCACCACCGTTCGAGCCAGCTCTTTTTCTGTCATGGAAGCCAGCAGACTGTCTGAAGCCACAGAAGCACCAGAACGACAACTGTCTTCCAAAGGCGATGCACTGGTGATAGCCGGTAGATCCTGAAGACCTGATGTTTTAGCCGAAAGCTTGTTCATCAAACCCGAGCTGGCTACCCGATTATAAACGGATTTGGCTTTTGCCAGTGCCGGCAGCATGGGCTCCAGCATGGCAGCAGCGTGATGTTTGGCGGGACGCAGGTAGCGAGTGTGGTAGAGCTCAAAGTACCGGGATCTCAAATCAGGCACATTCACCTGAACAGGACATTGACCTGCACAGGATTTACAGCTCATACAGCTGTCCAGAGCTTCGTAGACTTCATGGCTGAAATCTCCTTTGCCCCGCAGCTTGTCAATGCTGTTACGGGTCTTATCCAAGGCATTATAGAAATGTCCGGACTGGCGTGCCTCGCCGATTGCTTCAGAGATATTGCTGCCCGATGTGCTCTGCAGTCTCAGCCATTCACGTACCAGTCCTGAACGACCTTTGGGTGATTGAGTTCTATCCAGAGTGGCCTTCCAGGTTGGACACATGGCGCTGTTGGGGTTGTAATTGAAGCAGGCACCATTGCCATTGCAGTACATGCCTCGGGTAAAAACCTCGAAGGCCTTTCTTTCGATGGTTCTGTCAAGCTGGCCACGGGTTTGCACACCGTCAATCTTCAGCAGAGTTTCTGAGGCCCGGGTGGAGGGGGTCGCTATTTTCCCCGGATTCAGCTGATTATGGGGGTCGAAAGCACTTTTAATGTTTTGCAGTACCGGGTAAAGATCCTGGAAAAAGTCGGGTGCGTATTCAGAGCGAACGCCTTTGCCATGTTCTCCCCAGAGAACACCACCATGCGCTTTTGCCAGTGCAGAAACTTCATCACTGATCGTTCTGACCAGAACCTCCTGTTGCACATCTTTCATGTCGATAGCGGGTCTAACGTGGAGAACCCCTGCATCGACATGACCAAACATGCCATAAGACAGGTTATGACTATCGAGCAAAGCCCGAAAGCGAGCGATAAAAGCAGCCAGATTCTCTGGTGGCACGGCTACGTCTTCTACAAAGGGTATAGGTCGTGCGTCGCCTTCCATGTTGCCCAACAGGCCCACGGACTGCTTGCGCATATTCCAGATCTTTTTGACGTTTGGGGTGCCTGTCACAATGCTGTGACCCACCCGCTGGATTTCCGAAGGCTTGTTCAGCTCCGCTTTCAAGCGCTCAATACCTTCCTGAATATCGGCTTCCGATTGTCCGGTGTATTCAACAAAGTTAATGCCGTCAATCCGGTTAATATCATCCGGGAAATAGGCTTTCACGGTCTCCCAGACACTGTCTGCTTTGGCGAGCGACAGGACTTTGGAGTCAATGGTCTCAACAGAGCTGGGGGTGGCTTGCATAAGAGACCGGGCATCCCTCAGCGATTCCTGAAAGCTTGAATAGAACACCAGAACCAGTGCTGAGGTTTCGGGTATTGGCAGAAGGTTGACCTTAATCTCACTGATCATGGCCAGTGTCCCTTCGGAACCGCAGAGAATGGCATTGAGATCAAACTTGCCAGAGTCTTCAGGGTTCACAGGGTCTTTTCTGCGGATATTGGCCAGATCATAACCGGTCAAATTTCGGTTGAGCTTTGGAAAAACGGCTTCGACTCGCTCTTTGTTCTGGTTATAGGCTTCAATCAGCGTTTTGTGAATCTGCCCTGCACGGTCTTCACGTTGACAGATGTCGTCAAGCTCCTGTTCTGTCAGAGGCGATGAGTTCCACACGGTGCCATCAGCGAAGACTGAAGTCAGTTCCAGGACGTGGTGGCGGGTTTTGCCATAGACAACCGATCCCTGACCACTGGCATCGGTGTTTACCATGCCGCCGATCGTAGCCCGGTTGCTGGTGGACAGTTCCGGGGCGAAAAACAGACCGTGCCTGGCGGCCAGGTCATTCAGATGGTCTTTGACGGTGCCGCTTTGAACTCTCGCCCAGCGCTCTTCAGGATTGATCTCCAGAACCTGATTCATATAGCGGCTGGTGTCTACCATAAATCCCGAGGTGAGTGACTGGCCATTAGTGCCGGTACCCCCTCCCCTCGGAGAGAGCACAATAGTTTGGAAAGAAGGTGCATTGGCCAATGACAGCATTTTGCTCAGATCTTCAGTGCCTTTGGGGTACAGGACACCTTCCGGATACACCTGATAGATCGAGTTGTCGGTGGCCAGCACAGTCCGTTCTGCATAACCCAGCTCTATATCGCCCTGGAATCCGGAGCTGGCCAACCGATCGGCAAAGTTCTGATACAGCGTCCCTTCTGCGCTGTTGGCATTGACGGCCTGTTGGTTCAGTTTGCTGATCACTTTCCTACTCCCGGGCTCTGCTGTTTTATCGTCTTGCGAAGCGAAGGTGACGTTTCTCGGACTGCGTATTGTACGCAATTAACAGTCTTTAGTCAGTGGGGATTTTTGCTCATTCAGGTTTAGAGGAAATAACAGTCAGAAGTCAGAACGCTGAGAACCTGGTTAAACAGTCTAACCCGCAGGACTATTTGCTTTTCCAAGCCAGCAGAGATTCACAATAGGGTCATTGTTGAATTCATCTCAATGAATCTATCAGCTATTATGAAGCACTGCCGGTTTCTCTCTTTTAAGCTGAGCCGCTGAAATCATTTCTTCAGAGTAACGATCCATTACAGTCTCTTTCCATCGGTTTTCATATAGTGAGAGTCGTCGATAAATAGGGCGATTTCTATTTTGATACATGGAGGACTTGAAGCAGGCGTTAAACGTACAGCTCTCAAAAATGAGTATTGGGGATCTGCCTGATGTTGAATGTTAAATCGATTGTGTTGTTTGTTGTTTTTTTTATGCCACTGAATGTATCGTGTGATCTTCTTTTAGAAGATATTCTTCTTAGACAAAAGAGTACTACCGGGATTAGCGTCTGGATTGAATATATAATAGAGGACGTTTTTTATACCCCATCACAGAAACGGTCATTAGTAGGGATAATACTAAAAGCTATTTTCGATGATTCGATATTGATTTTTTCTGAAAGGTTCAATGTTTTATCAAGAGTTCTCGGGAATGATGAATTGTTAGATAGCCTGTTGGTCTGGATTAACGAGTATGGCAATGATACTGCTCTTATTATATTGGTCAATATAACACTGAGCTTGAGTTATCAAGATAAAGATCTTAATTGCAGCGATATTACAAGGCACATAAATTTTTATAATGATTATTTTTAGTGATTAAAAAACATCGTTTCAGTCTTCTGTTTATGACCTTGAAAATTATGCAGCTGTTGGGAAAGAGCTTCAAAAAAAATACTCGAGCAAGCTGATGTTGTCTCGTTCTCACGCTCATGAGGTAGCTTAACGGTTTTGCAACACCCTCAGGAGCGTGGGAACAACTCAATAATTTTACTCATTTATTGATATGTCTTAGGCCGTATAAGTTCATTTATTGCTTTAAATAATTCCCCAATTAAAAGCTTCCACTGCTTAACATCGTTCACTTTATCCTTTGCGGTTAACTCATTTTCTCTTTTATATTCATCTAAAATATCCTGAAGAAATTCGCCTCTGATTTTATTATTGTTCTTTTTTGTTAATTCACCTGACTTGGAAGTAACGGAATCAAGACGGTTTTCTGTAACTTTTGCAAGAAGTGAAGCAAGTAGAATCTGGTTTTCTTCACTGATGTGTTGGACTTTTTTAGTTTTAGGTAATGCTTTTTTTGAATTGGTTTCATCAAAGTTCGAATTTTTTATTTTTAAAATAACGGGTTGATGATATTTTAAAAATTTGGGCTCAACAGGTTTAATGACAACACCTTCTGCAATGTCAGCAGTTTGACTATGAAGACTTTTAAAAACCGGGTTGTAAGAAAGAGCGTCTTCAAAGGAGTCACACATTTTTAACTCTATAACGGTAGGGATACCCGTCGCCAAAGTCCATTGTTTAAAAGTGTTATAATCTATTTTTTGTTTGTTGACGAAAATGTCGAAAGCTGCAAATTTGATATTGTCCTGGTAAAAAATTTGTTTCTGTATAGATTTGCCATAGAGTTCGCCCGTGACATTTAAAATGTCTCCTTCTTTACAGAACTTTCGGTACATATCAAGAATCATTTCTCTGTATTGTTCATATACTGGGCGGTGATTAAAAAACTTTTCATCATCGCCCACCCAGTCATTCCTCCTACCCACCCTGACAACGGTGCCATCAGTCCAGAAGCTGTAATTACAGCCATGAATTTTTTCAAGTACTACCCATGGCAGGTCGTGCTCATCATTTTCTTCAATGAGTGCTCTGATGGCATCAAGGACCTTTTGATTCGAACTGTTTTCTATTGAGTGATAGGAATTGAATTGTTCGGATAAAGGTTTTTTGAGCGTTTCATCCGCATCTTCATCCGAGGCTGAGGCTTCTGATCGAAGCGTGGAAGTTGAAGCAGCTTCGGCTCCGGTAGAGGAGTTTGTTGTTGTGGTAGTAGTGCTTTCTGAGTTGGTGGCATCACTTTGTGTAGACGAAGTGGTTGTCTGCTTTTCCTGTTGCCTGTCATTGTCGTTTTTTTTCTCAGGGCTATCAGCCACTTTTCTGATAATCTGCTCAAAAAAACCGGATTCGGAACTATTGTCTTTTCCTTTTGGGTAAACCCTGATGGTATCCGGTGCTTCAAAGTCAAGGTCAATATAATCTCCCCCGGACGCTACTGAGGACACAGGAGGTAACATAGGGATAGAGGCAGTCGCATAAAACGTATGTTGAGTCTCCTGATAAAGCTCTATCTCAGAGTGAGTGATCGTTTTAGGGTTGTATTCCGTTGGCAAGTAATTCAGTGTGGGCGTTGGAAGAACTATGGTTTTATCGATTACAGTGGTTGCCAGTGATATGACGCTGTCGTTCAGTAGTTGAAATCCTCTGGTTTGGTCAATGCTTTGAATGCCTGAGGCCGTTGGGGTTGGTTCAATCAGTAGTGGAAAATAAATAGTGTCTGGCAAGTTGTTTTTGTAGGTGTAAATTTCTATCTTGTCTGGTTCTATTTCTATTTTTTGAACACCTTTATTATTCATTGCCAGAGACAAAGGATTGCTGTTATGAATTAATTCGTTGTTTCTAAACAGGGCTTTATCTCCCTGAACCTGAACTTCCAACCCTCCCATTCTCCCAACAAAAACAGCCTCGGAAGATTGTGCATTATTTGAAAGTATTGAGCCTGTAATAATGGACAGCACACCAAGAGACAGGCCATTGAGTACCCTAAAAAGCATCGTCGTCAATCCTGAGTTCATCAGCAGAGTTGAAAAGATTAGCCTATTCTCTGGAAAGCTCTACGCTCACTCAGAATTAAATGTTCAGGGCCTGAAAAAGGTACTTAAGTGCTGATTGATTTTTTGTCCCATTGCCTCATTACTATGCTGAAGCGCGCAGCGAGTCAATGGATAAAGCGGCATGGGTGCTATCAAAAGAAAAGTCTGCCTCCTCATAAATGAATAACCTTTATAGGTCAGCAGTGATGTGAAGTCATACAAAGTGAGTTCAGGCAATGATTGAGAACAATCCAGAAGCAGTTGTTCTTATCTTCTTTTTCTACAGAATCGTTAGCTGCTATTGAAAAAAATAGAATCTGTACCACCCTTACATTTTTTGTAAAAAGGTATAGAAGATGTTCAGACTCAGGCTGATATTGTCAGTAGCTATTATGATGAGCACGTCATCAGGAGCTTTCGCAACGAAGACAATGGAGTGTGTTCAAAATAATGAAGGATCGCTATTTTACGAACAGCAATTCAGGTTGAAGCCACCAATTTCTATTAATGGAAAAAGAGTCCACTATATAAAATTAAGATCAGCACTAAAGGTTGCAACAGAGTTAGGAACCGATGAACCATTCTCCATTGTAGGGAGGGGGATGAGGATATACGCAGGCGAAAATTCCGAAGAGGGGCTATTAATAAGACAGTTGGATGGAACGACAGATCCAAATGAAATAATTTCACAGGTTTCGCAACTGGGTGGATACAATACTGATTGTGTTATCGACTACTCAAATAAACTTGATGAAAAGCTGCCGTTATTCAACGCTGGAAATCCAATGTCTGAACTTTATAGGTTCAAAGCCAAATTTGTTCCCTGGCCCTATGACGCCAGCAACTTTTAGCGCGCAGTCGACAAATTGAGAGCACATAGAACAAATGCTTCCAGTTCTTTCCGGGTCTTTGCCGCTCGGCTGAAGCAGATATTGATGGTTTTTTTAATATTGCTGGTGGACTTATTTTCAGGTCCCTCGGTCAATGGCGGCGTAATCGTACGAATCACGCAGTGTTGACTCATACGCGGTGGTGTGGGGCGAGCGTAGCCAGAAAGCTACGCTCTAAACGTCTGACAATCAAGCATCAATACGCTTGTATTTGATGCGGTGGGGGCCTGCAGCTTCTTCACCCAGGCGCTCCTTGCGATCGGCTTCGTACTCAGTGTAGTTGCCTTCAAAGAAGGTGACTTTGGAATCGCCTTCATACGCCAGGATATGAGTAGCAACACGATCCAGGAACCAGCGATCGTGAGAGATCACCATGGCGCAGCCCGGGAAAGCCAGAAGTGCATCTTCCAGGGCACGCAGGGTTTCTACATCAAGGTCGTTGGAGGGCTCGTCGAGTAGTAGTACATTGCCGCCTTCTTTCAGTGTCGCTGCCAGTTGCAGTCGTCCACGCTCACCACCGGAGAGTTCACCCACGCGTTTCTGCTGGTCGCCACCTTTGAAGTTGAACCGACCAATATACTTACGGGACTGCATTTCGTATCCATTGATGCGCAGGATGTCCTGGCCATCGGAGATCGCTTCGAAAACCGTCTTGTCATCTTTCAGCTCGTCACGCATCTGCTGAACATTAGAGATTTTGATCGTCTCACCGTGTTCAATGGTTCCGGAATCAGGCTGTTCGTCTCCGGTAATCATCCTGAACAGTGTGGTTTTACCGGCACCGTTACCACCGATAATACCGACAATAGCGCCCTTGGGAATGCTGAAACTCAGGTCGTCGATCAGCAGGCGATCACCAAAGCCTTTGGAAACATGATTGAATTCCAGAACTTTATCGCCCAGACGCGGGCCAGGTGGAATGTAGATTTCGTTGGTTTCGTTACGGGCCTGAAATTCCTGTGACTGCATTTCTTCAAAGCGCGCCAGACGTGCCTTGGATTTAGACTGACGACCTTTGGTGTTGGAGCGTGACCATTCCAGTTCCTGCTGCATTGCTTTACGATGAGCGTCCTGCTGCTTGCTTTCCTGTTCAAGTCGAGCTTCTTTCTGCTCCAGCCAGTCACTGTAGTTACCTTCCCACGGAATACCATGACCACGGTCCAGTTCCAGAATCCAGCCCGCTGCGTTATCCAGAAAGTAACGGTCGTGGGTAATAGCCACAACGGTTCCCGGATATTCAACAAGGAAGCGCTCGAGCCAGGCAACTGATTCGGCATCCAGGTGGTTAGTAGGTTCGTCCAGCAACAACATTTCGGGGCTGGAGAGCAACAGGCGACAAAGTGCTACACGACGGCGTTCACCGCCAGACAGCTTGTCTACGACAGCGTCCCATTCAGGAAGACGCAAGGCGTCGGCAGCAACGTCCAGTTTGCGCTCCAGGTTGTGGGCATCCGCCGCCTGAATAATGTTTTCCAGTCTGGCCTGTTCTGCCGCCAGGGCATCAAAGTCGGCATCTGGCTCGGCGTAGGCGGCGTAAACCGCTTCCAGCTTGTCCTGAGCTTCCTTGATTTCACCCAGGGCTTCTTCCACTACTTCACGAACCGTTTTACCGGGTGTCAGTTGAGGCTCCTGAGGCAGATAGCCAACCTTCAGGTTGGGTTGCGGACGGGCTTCACCATCAAATTCCTGGTCAACACCGGCCATGATGCGCAGCAGAGTGGACTTACCGGCACCGTTCAGACCCAGGACACCAATTTTGGCACCGGGGAAAAAAGAGAGGGAAATGTCTTTAAGAATCTGGCGCTTCGGGGGAACGGTCTTGCTCACCCGATTCATGGTATAGACGTATTGTGACAATTTAGGCATCCATAATAGGTTTGACTGAAACCCCGGAATAATAGCACTTTTGAGGCTTTTCTGTATGCTCGTACCTACTGTCAATAATGTCAAACTCTCGGGCAAAATCCCGACCGCAATGGTGCCTGCAACTGCAGTCCATTTTGATTCCCTTCTGGTTTACGCCTAGAGTGGTAGGGCAATGGAGGATTTTTTATGGAAAACCTGTATGACACTGACTTCTATAGCTGGTCCTATCGTCAGGCCGAGTTGATTAAGCAAGGACGCTTTGATGAGCTTGATATTGCCAACCTGGTAGAGGAAATTGAAGATATGGGCAAGGCTCAGTATCAGGCTTTACGCAGTTGTACTAAAGAATTGCTCCTGCACCTGCTCAAATGGCAAATACAGTCCGGAAAAGACGATCAGCACACAATGACGGACTGGTACAGGAGCTGGCTGGTCAGCGTCGCTAAACAACGAGGCGTCATCCTCGATCTTCTCGAAGATAACCCCAGCCTAAACAGTAAGATTGATGAGGTCTTACCAAAAGCTTATCGGTCTGCAAAGAGGGATGCAGCGGCTGACATGAAATATAAGCCCGATGATTTCCCGGCTGAGTGCCCCTGGAGCTTTGAGCAAATCATGACTGAGGACTGGCTGCCGGAAAGTTAAGTCAGGGCCCATGAGCCTTGCTCAAATTGACATGAAACTTTTTCGATACGAAATCCTGAACAGGTGTATTAGAATGGTCGCCGAAAAACCTCATTAACAGGCAACATTCCGAGGAATCATTAATGTTCAGAAAGGACATGTCCATCGCTGAGTTCGACCCTGAACTCAAGGCTGCTATCGATGCTGAAACGGTTCGCCAGGAAGAGCACATCGAGCTGATTGCTTCCGAAAATTACACTAGCCCCAGAGTGATGGAAGCACAAGGGTCTGTCCTGACCAATAAATACGCAGAAGGTTACCCGGGTAAGCGCTACTACGGTGGCTGTGAGCATGTTGATGTCACTGAACAGCTGGCTATTGATCGCGCTAAAGAGCTGTTTGGTGCCAGCTACGCTAACGTTCAGCCTCATTCCGGCTCTCAGGCCAATGCGGCGGTCTACATGGCTCTGATTAAGCCCGGTGACAAGGTTCTGGGTATGAGTCTGGCTCACGGAGGCCACTTGACTCACGGTGCCAAGGTCAGTTTTTCCGGTCGCATTTATGAAGCAGTTCAGTACGGACTGAACCCTGAAACCGGTGAGATCGACTATCAGGAAGTTGAGCGTCTGGCGGATGAGCACAAGCCAAAAATGATCGTTGCAGGCTTCTCTGCCTACTCCCGTGTTGTGGACTGGCAGCGCTTCCGTGATATTGCCGACAAGGTAGGTGCTTACCTGCTGGTCGATATGGCTCACGTGGCTGGCCTGGTGGCTGCTGGTGTTTACCCGTCTCCTGTAGGCATTGCCGATGTCGTCACGACAACTACTCACAAAACACTGGGTGGTCCCCGTGGCGGCCTGATTTTGGCTAACGATAATGAAGAGCTGAATAAGAAGTTTAACTTTGCTGTATTCCCTGAGTCTCAGGGTGGTCCTCTGTGCCATGTGATTGCAGCCAAGGCGGTTTGCTTCAAGGAAGCGATGTCCGATGACTTCAAGACTTACCAGCAGCAGGTTGTGAGAAATGCTCAGGCGATGACCCGCGTGATGCTTGAGCGTGGTATCAAAATTGTCTCTGGCGGTACCGACGATCACCTGTTCCTGATGGATCTGATCGGTAAAGAGTACACTGGTAAAGACGCTGAAGCGGCACTGGGTGAAGCTAACATTACTGTCAACAAGAATGCGGTTCCAAACGATCCGCGCTCACCCTTTGTCACCAGTGGTCTGCGTATTGGTACTCCAGCCATTACCCGCCGTGGTTTCAACGAAGAAGATTCCGCTGCTCTGGCGGGGTGGATCTGCGACGTACTGGAAAACATCGGTAATGAGCAGGTTGTAGCGGATGTAAAGGTGAATGTTCTGGCAATTTGCAAGCGTCTGCCTGTATACAGCTAATCTGAGACTGCTTTTCAACTGAAGACCGCTGATCTGAAACGGGTCAGTGGGCTTCTCACACTTCTCGCTTCATTGCTGCAAAGTGTTGGTAATTCTGCAAGGGTGAATTATGATGGAAGACTCACTCTGAAGAACGTTTCCATTACCCATGCACTGCCCTTTTTGCAACGCTGTCGATACCAAAGTCATTGATTCCCGCCTGGTGGCAGATGGAAACCAGGTGCGCCGTCGTCGTGAATGTTTGACTTGCAGTGAACGATTTACGACTTATGAAATGGCAGAGTTGTTGATTCCCAGACTGGTCAAGAGAGATGGTTCCCGTGAACCCTTCAATGAAGAAAAGTTACGTGCGGGCATGTCTAAGGCTCTGGAAAAACGCCCTGTCAGCATGGAACAGATCGAAGAGTCAGTGACCCGTATCAAGCTTCGGCTCCGGGCCACCGGTGAGCGGGAAATCAAATCTCTGGTTCTGGGTGAAGAAGTCATGCATGAACTTCGGGAACTCGACGAAATCGCCTACATCCGGTTTGCCTCCGTTTATCGTCACTTCAAGGATCTGAATGAATTCCGGGAAGAGATTGAACGACTGGAGACGACTGATAAGCACTGAGGTCATTGCTGACCTCAGTGCAGAGTTTTCGTTTATCAGCTAATGATAGATAGGGCCAGCACACCCATATAGGTGGTAAATGCAGCAAGAATAATGGCGCTCTTATAGCGCGGTACTCTGCTGCAAGTGACCCTTCCCAGGGTCATGGATGATGAGCTTGTTTCGTCGCGATCCATTGCCAAACTGGTGACTATGCAAATCGCCAGAAGCGCAGTAAGCCCCGCCATTGCCAGACCATCTCTCTGTAGAACCGATGAATCAATTGCCAGTCCGCCGCTGAGAATCCCGGGAAAAGCCAGAACCCCCAACAGGTTGAATATATTGGAGCCAATAACCGTGGCCATGACCAGATCAAACAGACCCTTTCGGGCACTGGCCAAAGCAGCAGCCATTTCTGGCAGACTGGTTCCGAAGGCGATGACGGTAAGGCCGATAATCATTTCACTGATACCGAATGAGCGGGCCAGTTCACTGGCACCCCAAACCAGCAATTTTGAACTGCCCATAAGCAAGGCCAGCAGAACCAGACTTTCCACAACGGCGCGGGCGGTAGAAATAGAGAGAATAACCACTTCGTCTTCATCTTCATTGTCACCACCGGAATGTTTTGCCAGATAGTAGCAATAAGCGAGCAGGGCCCCGGCCAGGATAAAGCCGTCCATCTGGCTGAGGTCGCCATCGAGCATTAGAGCCATTGCGAAAGCGACGACCAGCACTAAAAGCGGTAGCTCACGGGTAATAATGCGACGGCTGACTACTAAGGGGTAAATAATTCCGCACAATGCCAGCACCAAACCGATATTGATGATGTTAGAGCCAAGGGCATTACCAATGGCAATACCGGCAGAACCGTCCAGTGCGGCAACAGAAGATACCAGAAGTTCTGGTGCTGAAGTACCAAAGGCAACAATGGTCATGCCAATGGTGAGAATGGACATACCCAGTCGAGAGGCCAGGGTAGAAGCTACTTCGATCAAACGATCAGCGCTGGTGGATAGAACAACAAAGCCCACCGCTATAGCGGCAACAAAGGAAAGAATTTCAATCATATCAATAGGTGAGAGGGCTTCTGACACAGTCAGCAATCACCAGGCCCTCATAAACCAGTGCTGCCAACCGAGTCTCGCCAAACAATGTGTTGCCACACTGTCGTATACGCCACAGTCGAATGACCAATGATGTTGACGTATACACCTGCTGTCTGCCAGGCAGGCTACTCCCCCGAGTGATGGGTGAGTATATTGAGTTAAGAGGCCGATATCCAGAGGAATTACCGAAGCAGTGATTGAAATTTCCGGGTCAGGGGTTAACAGCAGGCTCTAGCATCTCAATGGTGCCCTCACTCGCGTCGACACGGACGTTTACACCTTCGGCAATGGTAAATATATTATCCTGGTGGCCAATCATTGCCCCATTCCAGGCTGGAATCTGCAAGGGTGAAATATGTTGTTCCAGCACTTCCTGCAAGCGGAAAGAGCCATAAGGAACCTTGGCATTACAATGTGTACATTGACCAAAAATAAAGCCAGAGATTTCTTTTAAAATACCGGCAGTTTGTAATTGGGTTAACATGCGATCAATTTGATAAACATCTTCACCTGTGTCTTCCAAAAACAGAATTTTATTTTTAAAACTGGGTAAATAGGTGCTTCCCAGCATGGAAACTAACACGGATAAGTTGCCCCCCAGAATTTCCCCTGTGGCAATGCCAGGGTGAATAGTTTGAATTCGCGCAATAGTCCGGGTTAAATCATCGCTTTTGATGATCGGGTTACCCATAGTAATGGCATTACCTTGAAAGAGAATTTTCTCCAAATAATTGACGGTGTATTGCGTCCAGGGAAAAGCCGCAGCCATCGGGCCATGAAACGTTATTAAGCCAGTTTTCTGGTAGATGGCTAACAGCAAGGTGGTAATGTCACTAAAACCCATAAAAATCTTGGGATTCTTTTTGATTAAAGGAAAGTCGAGATACTCCAGTGTTCTGGCCGACCCCCAGCCACCACGTAACTCAATAATGGCTTTAACTTCCGGGTTGGCAAACATGTCATTAATATCAGCAGCACGTGCCTGATCAGTACCCGCAAAATATCCGCTCTGTTGAAAAATCGTTTTACCATAGATAACGTTCAATCCCAATGCCTGAAGTCGCTCTGTTGCAAATTGCACATCCTGAGCGTCATTAACACGAAAGCCACTGGAAATGAAGGCAACGGTATCGCCTTTATTCAGAGGGGGCGGTTTAATAGTTGGTAATGCCAATACAGGGCTGGTAATAAGCCAGCATACAATAATAAATAATAATTTTTTCATAGTTTACTCCAGCAGGAGGTCTTGTTTTCCGAGTCTTCCCCTCACTTATTTTTGAATTTCTCACCTTTCCAGCAGGTTTTATCAAAGGTTATGTCGTCTTTGGAGGGGCGCTAACCAGGTTCTTTCATTACTTGTATGAGCTTGCTTTTAGCCATGAAACACCTCTTACAGGCTGAAAGCCGCTGTCGCTAGTTTAGACAAAAACGACTGATCCATTCATTAATATGCATGAATCACTCAGTTTTAAACGCTTGTTTCTTTATGCTGTTTGAATGGCTATGATGCTGGGCATTATTACTAGAAGAT
>NZ_JAHHPQ010000062.1:0-1161 GCF_024606245.1 Endozoicomonas sp. SESOKO2 | reverse complement strand
CGCCAGGCATTGAATAAAGCAAAACCCCAGTTGAGTGATCGGCTGGGGTTTTTGTAATTTTGCTCCTTTAATACTCATCTCACCCGATCTCCCCGGCCTCTTCCCGTCGCAGTCATTAAAATATATTTAAAATAATCCTGCAGAGTTAAGGAGCGGATCATCTGGCTGTCTGTTCTGGCAAGCAGTTCAGGGGTAGACATATCAATCTGTCTGACTTGCGCAAGACCGGTGACGCCGGGCAGCACATTATACACTCCGAGTTGTTCACGGGCTTCAATCAACTTTTTCTGATTAAAGAGATTAGGTCTTGGGCCTACCAGACTCATATCGCCAACCAGAACATTCCAGAGCTGTGGCAGTTCATCCAGCTTGGTTTTACGTAAGAAGCGACCCAGTGGCGTAATGGATGAGGAAGGGACAAGATGACTGGCAACAGAGATAGTATCCACTTGCATGGTACGGAACTTCACAAGCACAAACGGCTTTTTATAACGGCCAACCCGTTCCTGGCTGAACAGGGGAGAGCCGGTATCGAGAAAACCCATAATATAAATCACCAGAAGTAAAGGCGAGCTGAGAATAAGACCGAGTAAAGCCAGCAGGCAATCGAGGAAACGATACACTTCATTTTTTACCTGGAGAATAGGCCAAAACGGTAGCCCGAATACCCTGTTTGACAGGATAGGGCGATTGCCAGCCTAAAAGGTGGATTGCCTTTGTAGTATCAAGCTGTAAATCATCAATCAGCTTGCCTACGTTTAAATCTGTAGACGATCTAAGCCATTGTCTCGCAATATAATGTTTATTTTCTCATCCAGGAGCGAATCATGAGTAAGGACGATTATTTAGAGCATATTGAAATTGATCAGGCAAAACGTTTTGGAAAACCTACCATTAAGGGGACCAGAATAACGGTCACTGACATACTCGAAATGCTGGCAAGTGGTATGACGCAAGCAGAAATATTGGATGAACACCCTAATCTTCTGGCAGAACAGATAAAGGCTGCGTTGCTTTACGCAGCCACGGAATAATCATGAAAGTCCCTGCCCAGCAAGCACTTCAGCCAGGTAGCATGTGTTCATAACAGCTTTCCTTTGCTTTCCCTTCAGGCCTGCTTTGAAGGTTTTCGTGTTGTTCAGCAGATTGACTGCAATATGT
>NZ_JAHHPQ010000590.1:0-1491 GCF_024606245.1 Endozoicomonas sp. SESOKO2 | reverse complement strand
ATCTATACTGGGTATCCATGGTCGGCAATCCGGGGCTGATTGAGAGCAGGCTCCTGCTGACCTGACGTTTATCCATTCAGGGCGTCGCTATGCCTTCATTTTCGAAGACCTCTTTTTTTCATTCGTGGTTATTCTGGACCACTGTGTTACTTAAGCTGGGGCTGGGAACCGGCTCTGTTTTTGCCAAGCCTTCTGTTCAATGCTCCGGAACACCGGAAAAGCTGGAAGCCGGCCAATCTATCAAGGTGATGACCTGGAATGTTCAGTTTCTGGCCGGGGGAATTTATGAACTGTGGACCGCTCCAAAGAAACGCGAAGCTCTGACTCTTGATAAACAATTGTCTGTTTTTCAGCAGATAACAGACCTCATTGAAGAAGAAAATCCCGATGTCCTTCTGCTTCAGGAAGTCGACGTGGACCCCAGAGTCAGGATGAACCAGATCCAGTGGTTTAAAGATGCCCTGCCTGCCCGGTTTCATTGCAGTACTTACACCGGCTATAGCTATCTGAAAGGAAGAGCCTCAACGAATATCCGAAAAGAGCCGGGTGGACTTAACCTGCTGACCTTTTCCCGGTTTGCGATTGAAAGTACTGTGAGGCATGACCTGCCTGCCATACCTGATCAGTCCCTTTTTCCCCTGACCACCCGCCGGGCCCTGCTGGAGACCAGAATCAATCTGGGGGCTGAGTCTCTGACCGTAATTAACACTCATCTGGATGCTTTTGCCCAGGGTCTGGATATTATGCAAAGGCAGGTAGAGCAATTGGATAAACGGCTGGGCCAGATAGGAGCCAGCTCTCTCTGGGTTACCGGAGGCGATTTCAATTTGATTCCTCCAGGGCAATATGAACACCTCAATGACTCCGAGCAGTTCTGGTACCAGAAACACTCAGAGTTATCGGTGCTGACTGACAAGTATCCGGTTGTTCCCTCGCCCAAGCAGGCTTCAGGAGAAGAAAAACGTCTATGGTTCACTAATAAAACCCGTCCGGAACTGGGCCTGGACAGGACGCTGGATTATCTGTTTCATTCAGCAAAACTGGATCTGGTGAAAGCCAGAGTGGTTCAAAAAGCTGAGGCGCTCTCGGACCACTTGCCTGTGGTGGCAGAGTTCAGATTGCAGAAGAACTGATTCATTTTCAGGTTGCAAAACAATGAGCCTACCCGTGATTCAAAAAACACATCTGGCCCTGACTGTCATGGCAGTCGCTACCGCCACAGCAAAGGCGGAAGAAGTTCTGCCGTCTACACAACCCACTCTGCTGGATCAAGTCACTGTATCCGCTACCCTAACCGAGAATAATCTGGACTCAGTCGCCAGCAGTGTAGATGTCACCTCGGCAGATGACATCGAAAAGAGAATGGTGAATGACATTGATGATCTTGTGCGATATGAACCGGGAGTTACAGTCAATAATGATGGCCGAACCGGTGCGGGTAGCTTCAACATTCGTGGGATGGATGCTAACCGTGTCAAGATTACCGTGGAC
>NZ_JAHHPQ010000589.1:0-2317 GCF_024606245.1 Endozoicomonas sp. SESOKO2 | reverse complement strand
CGTAACAATTTAAACCCAGAGTATGTTGGCGTTGATCAGGGCCTTCGCTATTGCCACCAGAGCCAGACGACAGAGGAGAAGTGACAGAGCCTGTACAACAGTTGGTTGTGGTTGTGGTTGCTCCTGAGGCTTGCTGACTGGATGATGCTGATGGCGGGGTTTGTTGTTGACCACTTCCGGGTAGCATCATAGTGGTGATCGCAAACGGATCACCTTGGTATGAATGCAGTTGATCCATCGGGTTGAACAGTGGCGAACCAGCGCCCCAATAGCTTCCTAAAAGCCAGCCAACAGCTAAAAACGCTTCTAAAGGTATCGATGAATAGGATTTGGCGCTCAGAGCTGCGTCATGGGTACTCATAATCAGTTCGTAAGCAACCAGCGTACTAGTGGCATAAATCAATTGCCACGATATGGACTCAAAAAAAGACGTTTTATCCCTGCAACCGTCGACTCTGTGCGGTTTGCCATCATATGGCAAAACTGCTTCTGTATAGTCGTTTGTGTTGGCAAGGTACGACGCACTGTTTAACAATGTGTGATGGTCTGGCTTTATAGAAAAGCTCTTTTTTGGAGAGCTTCCACCCTGAAGCTCGACAAGAAAACGTCTTGTCAGTGATTCAGCCTGACAGATGGCAGACGGAGAGAATAGCAACAACAGCAGTGTCGCTGAGAAAAAGTTTTTCATAACTCAATCATTACATCCACTTTTGCAGTTTCTAAGGGCAAAAGATAGACCAAGAAAGTAATGGATCAATAGAATATGCATCCTTTTCTGTCAAAAGCGCAATCACTCCTTACCCTCTGAAGGCATCATCGTTCACATCAACACACTTGAGTTTTCAACGCCTTCTATATCTTCTATCACGCCATCTGTTAGGCGATCTGCCATGGCATCTTATGTGTCTCGAAAGCTCGTGAACATTATAAAAGATCCTCCCGCATAATCGTGGATCGTTATCCGACGACCCGACCATTATTACGTCACAGAATTGTGGCCCAGTGTGGTGTGTTCTGGTGTGACGCAACATCATTTCGGCATTCCTGCGAACCACTCCGCATGGCCGCCGCTCGCCATCCATCGTGGTCAGCATCTCGTCACAGACCAGAGGTGTATGCGCTGCCTCAGCATTCATTGAGCGTAATGCTGAAAGAAATAGTCTGGGCTCTTCCCGGTGAACTTGCGTGGGAAGATCATTTCGGATCGGAAACCGAAAAATATCTTCAACTGAAAAGGGAGGAACTGAGCTTCGTCCGGGTGTTGATCCTGTTTCGTCTGCTGAACTTTCTTCGGAATTCAACGGCCCTTCAACTAGTTCACTGTTATCCAATGATGGTCGGAGTATACAAACGCCACTACAGAAACCGACGTGACAATTTATGCCGAAAGTATGCAGGCGTTTTTCAGGGTCTTCCTGACCGCCGCCAGAGCCAGAAGGCAGGGGGCAGGTATTGGAGCCTGTAAGATGAGTGCTTGTGGTTGCTCCCGAGGCTTGCTGACCGGATGACGCTGACGGCTGGCTTTGTTGTTGCCCATTTTGGTTTTGTCCGGGAAGCGTCATAGTGGTGATCGCAAACGGGTCATCCTGAATTGCCTCCAGTCGCTCTATCGAGTTAAACAGCGGTGAATCGGGATTCCAATAGCCTTTCAAAAGCCAGCCGACAGCGACAAACACTTCTGAAGTTAGCCATGAATAAGGTTTGAAGCCAGAGACTGCATTGGTAGTCAGAACCAGTTCGTAAGCAACCAGCAGATTCGTGGCGCAAAGCCATTGCCACGAAATGGACTCAATAAGGGGCGTTTTTAACCCATAACCGCTTCCGGGTGGTTTAACATCTGGCAGTAAACCGCACCCTGCGTAGCCGTTTGTGTCAGCAATATCTGAAAAGAACTGGTCTGGAGAACCTGTATCCTGATCCTGTTTAATCTCGACCACAAAACGCCTTGTCGACGTTTGGGCCTGGCAAATGACTGAAAACGAGAGCAGCAACAGCAGTGCCGCAGATTGTGTTTTCTTCATTTTTACCTCGATAGATTTTTTTTGTAGAGATGAACCCGGGAGCCTGACCGAAAAGGCGGCTGCTAAGGTGTTGATATTTATTAGTCCGTCAGTTCCTCAGGTAATCACACTTATTCACTTTATCTGCTGGAGCACTGAGTTTATCGTCCTCGTCCAGATCAGCAGGCTTGCGTTTTCGATGTCTGCGTTTGTGATTCGACAGGGCTTGAGCATCCTTGCAGACTCTCCCGCATGGTCGCCACTGACCATCCGCCCCGACCTTGATCTCGACACAGGTTTGTATCCCGCTGTGGTAT
>NZ_JAHHPQ010000588.1:0-2315 GCF_024606245.1 Endozoicomonas sp. SESOKO2 | reverse complement strand
ACCAGAATGCAAGGATAGAATTATTAAACACTCATTCTTTGCGGCAATGCTGTTACTGCTAATGTCGTTGTCTGTCGCCTGTTCGGCCGGATCGTTGACAAGAACTTTTGTTTTCGAGCTTAAACAGAATCCAGATTCTCTAAAACAACGCGTTTCTATAAAACGTGACTGGCATACGTTGTCGGGAAACCAGTCGAATATTGCTCATATAAACGACTATGAAGGACCAGATTTAGTACTTGATAAAAAACGACACAGACCACTTGGTTATTGTGTAGAAAAGAACATCATTGTGTCGATGTCGTGGCAATGGCTTTACGCTACGAATCTGCTGATTGTTTGCGAACTGATCCTCACCACAGAGGCCCGCCTGAGTGTCACCCCCTATTTCTGGCTTCCTGCAGAAGTGGTTGTCACTGTCGGTTGGCTTTTAAAAAACCATTGTAACCCCAATACGCGGCTATTTAACCCGATTGAGCAACAGGCGAATCAGGGTCACCCGCTTGCAACCATCATTACGGTGTTTGGCTCCGGAAATAACCCGCCACAATACCCGTCGTCAGAATCATCCAGCCAGCAGGCCCCGCAAGCAGCAACCCACCCGCCTGTAAGCTCTTTCATTAGCCTTTTAAATAATGACTGTAGCGGAGGTAACGGAGGCGGCCATCAGCAACACCTGCACACTTTAGGTTTAAATTGTTTTGCCTATCCCTGCCATGGCTTTTGTCGATTCCGCCCCTCATCCAATAGCACTGAGCCCACTGAATGGCCCCTGAATAGCCTGAAAAGCTCATGCCCCCACTTGGCTGCTGGACACTGCTTAAGTTGCATGGGGCATTTTGGTTCCGAAAATGTTATGGGGTCCCGACAAAACCTTATAGATTCAATCCGGAATGCCATTGAGATTGCCGGGTTACTGAATGATGATGAGCCAATGCTCCGGCATTTGTCTTCCATAGCTGATGACTTTGTGGTCATTAATGGATCCTTCGATTTACAGAGTCTTCCCGAAGAAGACGGGACGGCTTTTACGCTCAACGATTCAGAAACACAACAAACAAGCTCTGAGTCATTCCAATTGGATCAGCGGCAATCTCAGCTTTCCCAAACAAGCGCAGCAAAAGCCGAAGCCGACAGTGGTCAAAAAAACTGTGAGGTGACCGTGGTCGGGAAGGATGGCCAGTCAAGGCCATGCGGGAAGCTCTGCAAGCATGCCAGAGCTCTGGTGAATCACAAAAGAAGATATCACACAGGGCAAAAAACCTGTGACGTAACCGTAGTCGGGGAGGATTGCCAGCAGCAGCCATGCGGGAAACTCTGCGAGAATGCTCAATCTCTGTTGGCTCACAAAAGCAAATGCCACGGCAAGCAACAAACTTGTGAAGTGATCCTGGTCGGGGAGGATGGTCAACAGCGGCCATGTGGAAAGCTTTGCAAGAATTCTAAAACCCTGTCGTATCACAGAAGACAAGAACACTCCGGGCAACAAGTCTGCGACGTGATCGTGGTTGGAAAGGATGGCCTGCAGCGACCATGCGGGAAAGTCTGCAAGAGTGCTTCATCTCTAACGACTCACAAAAGCGGTTACCACACCAGAGAAAAAACCTGTGACGTGATCTTGATCGGGGCAGATGGTCAGCAGCGACCATGCGGGAAGCTCTGCAAGAATGCTAAAGCCCTGTCGGATCACAAAAGCAAAAGTCACAGCGGGCAACAAGCCTGTGAAGTGATCGTGGTTGAGGAGGATGGTCAGCAGCGGCCATGCGGGAAGTTCTGCAAGAATGTTGGAGCCCTGTCGAGTCACAAAAGCAAATACCACAGTGGGGAAAAAAACTGTGACGAGATCATAGTCGGGAAGGATGGCCAGAAACTGCCATGCGGGAGGGTCTGCAAAAATGCTCAAGCTCTCCTGGATCACAAAAGAAGACATCGAAAACGCAAGCCTGCTGATTCGATAACAGACAGCTGTATGAAGAGCCGCTGAATTCCCGAGAAAGTTCGACAAGCGGAACAGAACCAAAGTACAGGCAGAGCTCAGATCCATCCTGAGTAATCCAAAATATCGCTCAGTTTCAGATCCGAAATGATCTTTACGCACAATTCACCGGGAGGAGTCCAGACTATTTAAATCAGGTTTAGGCTCGATGAATGCAAGGATAGCCAATGCAGCCCATGCTATATAAATTGATTCGCTGGTTAGATGAGAACGCACTTGGATTTTGGCAGAAAACACGCCCGTATGCTTGACTATCCTTCCTCACTGTAAACCAGAATGCAAGGATAGAATTATTAAACACTCATTCTTTGCGGCAATG
>NZ_JAHHPQ010000587.1:0-1714 GCF_024606245.1 Endozoicomonas sp. SESOKO2 | reverse complement strand
AAATAAGACCATGGAACAAAGTCCTGAAGAGAAACAGATAATAGAAGTAACGGCAAAAAGCCTATTTGAAAAAATGTTTTTTTCTGAATACACAAATGGCGGTATTAATCCTTATTTCAATTATTTCTATTCAGATTCAGCAGCAAGTCATTCCAATTATGCCGGTCTTAATAACCGTTTAGTCCTGATGTTTCTAACTTTTCTTGGTCCCTATTTTCTTACCGATAATGACTTTTATATCTATTTTACCGTGCTGCTTGAAAACTATGTCGAAAATATCTGCGATCAAGCATTAACCTGTGCACTGTTTTCTGAAAATATCAGTGAATGTAATTCTCCGGAAAGCTTTGCCCATCAATTCACTGAAGCCAGACTGGACACAGAAACAGCACTTCTAATTGGCTTAACTGCAATGGCATCAGCCGCTTTCGACTGCATGAATTCAGGGTTGGAATGGCCAGAGACATTGGAAACTTTGCGATATTGTGGATCACCCATGTTCGCATATTCGAAGAAGAATTCAATCAGACGTTTAAAGTCTTGCTCATCAACTTCATAACCTTCACAGATTTCCAGTCGCCCATCTCCAGATACATCCTCAGATGCTAAATCAAGCCTGACAAAGCCAATACGGATGTTTTCAAGTGGGCTCTGACCTGTGCGCTTTTGTTGCTGGTTAGAAGGTAGTTTCGAATTTGTCTTGTGATATTCGCGAAATTCTTCAAGGTCATAGGTATCGTTTGCCAGAAGCTGCTGATAAAAAAACATGAACACCACAAATAAAAGCGTCATAAAGGAACGCCCAAAGATCATACTTTCACCTGCATTCGTTAAACAACTGCACTACCTCAGGCAGCCTTTATGCGAGCGTTCCGTTGCCTGTATTTTTGACACCTCGTGTGTCCATGGAAGGTCTAATAGAAGGTGCATAAGAGATAGAAAGCAGCATAGTACATATCAGCCACGACGAGCTGACGGAATTCACCTCCCGCCTGGCTCGGCGGGAGTATCATTTCAGTCTTGAATAGCAGAAAACGTGGTCCAGCCAATAGGTGACTGGCTCCCTTTCATTAAACGGCTGGCAACAAGCAGTTAAACTCAGTCCCCTGCCCTTTTTTACTTTCTACATTGATCTTGCCATTGTGAGCCTCAACAATCGCCTTGACCAATGACAGTCCAAGACCAAACCCCGGTGTTTTTCGACTGACATCCCCGCGATAAAGGCGATCAAAAATATGGGGCAGATCGGATGTGGCGATGCCACTGCCAGAATCTTTTATTGACACTCGCCACAAATCACCTTCTCTTCGGGCCGAAACCAGAATGCTTCCCTGTTCAGGTGTAAACTTGAGGGCATTGTCCAGAAGGTTGGCAAATACCTGCCGCAACCGGTTTGGACAGGCCAGGATATTCATTGTCCCCGGAAGCTCAAAGCTGAGCTGAATATGCTTCTCCTCCGCCAGATATTCATAGAGTTGAGCCGCTTCAGTAATCAGATCAGACAGATTGGCCTGTGTGCGATCTCTGGCGTCCAGATGCTGCTCCACTGCAGCCACATCCAGCAGACTGTTCACCATCGCCAACATTCTTTCACTTTCTTCCAGGCAGTCCATCAAGCTCTCTTTCAACGCCTTGGGATCGTTATTGTTCATGGCTTTTTCTGCACTGAGTCGCATCCGAGTCAAAGGAGTTCTGAGATCATGGGCTGCAGCAT
>NZ_JAHHPQ010000586.1:0-1379 GCF_024606245.1 Endozoicomonas sp. SESOKO2 | reverse complement strand
GAGCCAGTCGGACCTGAAGGCGCCTGATTTAACCTCATCTCTGGCTGCCAATAATGAACTGGTGCTGGGCTTCTCCGAAACTCTTTCTGGCTCGCCTTCCACTTCTGACTTTACGGTTCAGGTTGATGGCAGTGCCCGTCTGGTAACTGGTGTGGCTGTGAATGGACAAGAAGTCACCGTCACCTTTGACGGAGCCCAGATTGACAGCTCAGAACAGTTACTCTTCAGCTATACCGGCAGTAGTCTGAGCGATAGCAGTGGTAATGATGTGGTTAGCATCAGTGACCGGGTAGTAGGCTTTGACCATAGTTCCAGTGCTGGTTTGGATACTCTGATTGGAGATATTGGGGACGATATTTTCACCATTGACCATGATGACGTCACCGCTTCTGGCGGCCTGGGGGCTGATATCTTCGATTTCAATGCCAGCGGCACGGCGCAAAACCCTGCCGAGCTTATCATTACCGACTTCAGCACTGATGAAGGTGACATGCTGAAGCTGGATGATATTCTGGTGGATCCCAGCGACAATCTGGACGAGCATTTCCATTTTGTTGCCAGCGGCAATGATACGGTGATGGAGATCAGTGAAACTGCCAGTGGCGATGTTACGAAGAAAGTGACCTTTAAGGATGTTGACCTGTTTGCCCTGGGTGGCAGTGATGCTGATATCCTTAATAACCTGATGGATAACAATAATCTGGATCATGGTACCGGTATTTAGGAGGTTATTGTCGTGTCGAACACTTTTACGAATCTAAACAATGATTCTTTCCCATTTCCGGGTCTGCCAGACCATAACAAAAGCCAGTGAGCTGATCAGTCTCTGTAAAGCCTGAACGAGCCAGATGGCAGTCAAACCCAGACCCAGCACAGGCCCAACCAGCCAGCACAGTGGTAGCAGGATTAGCCATTGTCCGGCAGCTCTGATACCCAGTACCGTGCGATTGGCACCGGCACCCAGAAGAGCCTGTGTGAATACGAGGGAAGCTGCATCAAGGAAGATACTCATACCGGTCAGCTGAAGAGGAATCTTTCCCATCTCGACAAGAGGTTCCTGATGAAGAAAGAGACTCAGCAGGAACTCGGGAGTAAAAAGTAAAGGGAGACTCAGAAATAGCAGCACAGTGGCTGCCACCATGACAATATCCCAGCCCCAGCGCCAGGCTTTATGAGGTTTTCCGGCTCCCAGGCTCTGACTCACCAAGGTATTAGCGGCCATACCCATACCCATACCCGGCAAAATCAACAACAGAGAAATATTCATTAGAACATGGGCTACGGCCAGCTCACTGGTTCCCATCCGGGCAATGATGGCAAATAGCACCATAAAGCCAAGAGAGAACAGGATCTGTTGAAGAGAATCGGGAACAGCCAGT
>NZ_JAHHPQ010000585.1:0-1414 GCF_024606245.1 Endozoicomonas sp. SESOKO2 | reverse complement strand
TCTGACGGCGACACAGAAATGCTTGAAGTGCGAGCTACAGAAGTGGTGGGCAATGTGCTGGTTAAAGGCTGTGCCGATGAAGATGGGACAGCGGATGAAACGCCTAAAAGTGACTCCGAACTGGGTGAAGTATGAGCTACAGAAGCGGTGGTAAATTCGCTGGTTGGGGGCTGTAGAGATGGCGATGGTGTATCGAGCTCATAAATCAAGACTTTTTGATGTAAATCACCAACAGCCAGCCATTTGTTGTTTTGAGCGTAGGCAATACTGTACATTCTGTTGTGCCCATCGGTCAGGGTTTTCAGGTGTTTAAATGGGCTTGTCCCGCTATAAATCCATACCTGTCCATCGTTCCTCCCGGCTGCCAGCCTGGTGCCACTGGGGTTGAAGGCAATGCTATCTGCGGCCACACCGCGTGCGGTGTACAGTTGGGGGCGCAGGTGGGTGTAAGGACTCTTCCCACGATAAAAATTGATCTCATATCCTCCGGCTGCCAGCAGGCTGCTGTCGTGATTGAAAGCCATGCTGAGTGCTCCGCCTGTCTTCCTGTAGAACAGGACTCGCTCGAGGTTAAACGAGTTTGCCACGGCATAAATCCTGATCTGTCCATCTTCCGCAGCAGCTACCAGCAAGCTGCCGTCGTGATTGAAGGTAATGCTCAGTATCTTCTCTGTCGCATCATGCAGTTCGCGCTCGAGGGCATAGTCATTTGTCACATTGTAAACCTTGACCGTGTTATCACTTGCCCCGGCCGCCAGAAGGGTGCCGCTGTGGTTGTATTTAAGGGCCCGTATAAAGCCTGTCGCATGAGGCAGGCGCTTCTTGAGGATGTACCCGTTCATCACGTCATAAATCCTGACCCCATTATAATAAGTTCCGACTGCCAGCTCGGTACCGTCGTGGTTGAACTCAACGCCTAGAGCCCATCCGTTTTTCGGATAGGTCAGAGTGTAAAGGAGTCTGGGAGACCCCGAGGCATTGATTTCAAAGATTTGTACGGTTGCTGAACGGGGACAGCCACTCCTGCCTGTACCTGAACCTATTCCCACCGCTATGTGCTTACTGTCCCTGTTCCACGCAACACTCAAAACCCTGTGAGGCGGACAATATCTTTTCAGAACTCTGCCCGTGGGTGCTGGGATCGCTATTTCAGGCAACCTGTTCGGGTCTATATCAATTTCATGGATCAACCGATATATTTCTTTGCTGCAGTCAAACCCTCCCGGTGTGCAATCAATTCCAGCCAGTAATGTTTGCGGTTCGGAGAAAGTTTTCGGAAACGGTAAATAGCCGTAATGCCCGTTCCAGATAGTACGATTGAAAGAGGTGGCGTTTGCAACACCACCAGGGTCTGCAAATTCATTCAGGACGGTGGGGAACTGGTTATTTGCCTGTTTGGTACCATTTATTCGGA
>NZ_JAHHPQ010000584.1:0-2682 GCF_024606245.1 Endozoicomonas sp. SESOKO2 | reverse complement strand
CAGGGCTGAATACGGCAACGTAGATCTGGTCTTTTTGTATCAGGATGTCCTGCTGGTTGTTAACTGTGACAATGTGGTTGATAGTTATTATCGCTTTGCCATTGTTGCCAAAAGAGGCGACGGGTTTTAGCTGTTGACTGTCGTATTGTCGGATAAACAGAGGATAGGGCGTATCTTCATACCTTTTGCCGGTTACATATAGGCTTACGCCATCTGGGGAGAGCTTTAGATTAAGTCCTTGTTCTTTATCATACAGGTCACTGTTTTCAGGAAAAAAGAGCCGTCGCTGGTGGTAACGGCCAACAAATAGGCTGTTATCTAGAGTACCTGTTAAATACATGACGCCTTGATGATAAGCGGTATCATTAATTTGCGCATTTTCAGGGAATACCTTATTACGTGCGATCAATTGTGCCGGATATTTCTGGGCGGCACTTAAAGGGAACTCAAACAGGGTTGTTTTTCCTGAAGGTGTCGTTGCAACAAGGTTAAGTTGAGAGCCTGTGGTTTCGTGAATCACCTGTCCTGTCAGAGACTGGTAAGAATCCAGTATGCTGGAGTGGTCAGCAGAGGTGGTGTAAGTCACAATGCCGCAACGACCAAATTGTTTATCCAGTTCAGAACCTTTATAGCGTGCCAGAATAACATCCTTGGAAGGCGACTCAGGCTGAATGACGACGTATATCTGCTGGTTTTCCGCGTCATAGGTTTGAAAGAGAGGCTTGCCTTTTGGTGGTGGGCAGTTTGACAGATCAAGTGAATCGGTTGTGGGGAATGTACTGTCAGACGGGGATGTATACGACGATGAATATTTAGTTCGTGGTGTGTTTGTTGGAGATGATATTTCAAAGGCTGATGAAGTGTTTGATGGTGACTCCAAATTTTCTAAGGCTCTGATGGCAGCAGCCGTGGTCAATTCGCTGGTTGAAGGCTGTGCTGATGACGCTGGGACAGCGGATGAAGTTTCTGGCGGTGGCTCTGAACGGGTTGAAATGTCGGTCACAGAAGCGGTGGTCAATGCGCTGGTTGATGGCTGTGCTGATGACGCTGGGACAGCGGATGAAGTTTCTGACGGTGGCTCTGAACGGGTTGAAATGTCGGTCACAGAAGCGGTGGTCAATTCACTGGTCGAAGGCTGCGCTGATGACGTTGGAATAGCTGGTGAAGCTTCTGTTGGCGATTCCGAAGTGGGTGAAGTACGAACTACAGAAACAGTGGTCAATTCACTGGATGGTGGCTTTGCCGATGACGATGGTATAGCTGATGAAGCTTCTGTTAGTGATTCCGAACCTGAAGTAAGAGCTACAGAAGCCGCGCTCAACTCGCTGGTTGATGACCCTAGAGAGGTCGATGATAGAGCAGATGATGTTGCTGATGGTGACTGCGAACTGAGCAAAGCAGTGGGAACAGAAGTGGTCATCAATTCGTCGGCTGATGGCTGTGTAGGCGACGATGGAATGTCGATCTTATAAATTCTCAGACGTTGGTCATCCCCCCCTGTTGCCAGCCATTTGCCGCTGTGGCTGTACTTAACGCTTCGGATATTGGCTTTCGAATCGGCCAGGATGTACTGGGGCTTAAATGAATTCCTGACTTCATAAATTCTGACCTTATCATCAAACCCCCCGGCTGCCAGCTGAGTGTCGTCGTGGTTGTAGTCGATACACAGAATTGAGCTTTTTGCATCCTCAAGGACGTGCAGAGGGGAGGTCGGATTCGTCCCGTTATAAATCCAAACCTTATCATCATTCCCACCGACCGCTATCTGGGTGCTGTTGTGGTTGTAGACAACGACCCATATATGACCTTTTGGATCGGACAGAGTTTGCAGGGGCGAAGTCGGGATTTTCCCGTTATAAATCCTGACCTTCGCATCATTCCCCACGGTGGCCAGCCTGGTGCCGTCATGGTTGTAGTCGAGGCTCCGTACCTCGTATGGCAGGGCCAGGGTGTACAGGGGAGTGGTCGGATTCGTCCCGTTATAAGTTCTGACTTTTCTATCACGTCCCCCGGTCGCCAGCTGGGTGTCATTGTGATTGTACCTAACGATCCACACCCAGCTTTTACTATCGTGCATAACGTGCTCCAGAGCGTAACCATTCAGCACGTTGTAAAACCAGACCTTTCCTTCATCTCCCCCGACAGCCAACCGGCTGCCATCGTGATTGTAGTCAAGGGTCCTTACAAAGTCTTTCGGTTCGTTCAGGGAGTATAAGAGTTCGAGATCCCCCGAAGCATCTATGCCAAAGATTTGTACAGCCCCTGAATATGGACACTTGCTATCGTATACGTATGAGCCGGAACTTATTGCCACCGCTATGTGCTCATCGTTCCTGTTCCATGAAATACTATAAACCCTATGAGGCGGACAATGTCTTGTCAGACTAATGCCCGCAGGTGTTGGAGCAGTACGTGTCGGCAACCTGTTTGGATCTATTTCAATGTCATGGATCAATTGAAGAGGTGTTCTTATGCCGCAGTCAAATGCCCCTCGTGTGCAATCAATTCCGTCCGGTAATCTTGGTGGCTCGAAGAAAGCTTTTGGAAAAGGTAAGTAGCCATAACGCCCGTTCCAGACATTACGATTGAAAGAGGTGGCGTTTGCGGCACCACCGGGGTCTGCAAACTCATTCAGGACGGTGGGGAACTGGTTATTTGCCTGTTTGGTACCATTTATTCGGA
>NZ_JAHHPQ010000583.1:0-2985 GCF_024606245.1 Endozoicomonas sp. SESOKO2 | reverse complement strand
GTCTGTTTGTCGGGGCTCTTATCCCCGGCCTGATTCTGGTGGCTGCCTATGCTCTCTATCTGCTGATCGTAGCCTGGAGCAATCCGGCAGCGGCGCCTGGTCTGTCTGATGAAGATATCGGGGCTTATGATGAGGGGGATAATACTTATCTGCTCATGAATCTGTTGCCCCCACTGCTCTTGATTGGCTTAGTGCTGGGATCGATTCTGGCAGGAGCCGCGACACCAACAGAAGCAGCGGGTGTGGGTGCAATCGGTGCTTTTTTGCTAGCTGTAATGAAACGACAGTTAACGTTTCAGACGTTATCCAAAACACTGTCTAATACGACAAAAGTGACCTGCATGGTGTTTTTAATCCTGATCGGTGCTTCTGTCTTTTCTCTGGGGTTTAGGGGCGTTGGCGGCGAAGAGCTGATTCATGAGTTATGCACCCATATGCCAGGAGGGAAATTGACAGCGGTTCTGGTGGTCATGCTGGTGATGTTCCTGCTCGGATTTATCCTGGACTTTATTGAAATAACGTTTGTTATCGTGCCTCTGGTCGGACCGGTTCTGCTGGCCATGGGACTCGATCCTGTCTGGCTGGGCATCATGATGGCTATCAACTTGCAGACCTCATTTCTGACACCGCCATTTGGCTTTGCGCTGTTTTATCTCAGGGGGGTGGCTCCCACAGAAGTGACAACGTCTGATATTTATAAAGGTGTCGTGCCTTTTGTGATGATCCAGCTGATATTGCTGTGTGCACTGGCAGTCTGGCCGGAAATAGCTACATGGCTTCCGGAAAAGTTTTACGGTTAAGAAGATCCTGAGCGCAAGAAACAACCTGACACTCTTTTTAAGCTATAAGGATTTTCAGAGTCAGTTGCGCCAAAAAATAAAAACATTAAATACAAGAGAGTAATATGGAACTGGATAATGATCTTGCTCCCGGACCTCAGGGAGAACTAACACTGAAAGTGCTGGCGGACTACCAGTCCGTCAATACGACAGGCGATGTCTTTGGTGGCTGGGTCGCCATGCAGATCGATCAGGCCGGTTCGATTATGGCCAGAAAGATTGCTACAGGACGTGTTGTCACTGTGAGCATCGGAAGTATGAGTTTTATGCGCTCAGTGAAAATGGGCGATATTCTTGCACTGTTCACAAGGGTGACAGAGGTCGGCAAAACGTCGATTCGGATAGTGGTAGAAGCCTGGGTTGAAGACAAAAACGGTCGTACCAAGTTGACTGAAGCCAGTATGGTTTTTGTAGCCATAGATTCAGAAGGTAGAACGAGTCGGATCCACAGTGACGGAAGCCCTTAGGAATCAAGGCAGTTTCAGCATCTGGTCCACAGAGCCAGCTTTTCTGATAAGCCGGCAAGTGTGATCGGTTTGTCCAGAAAATCATCCATACCGGCAGACTTGCAAGCGATCTTATCCGATTCCGAGGTACTCGCTGTGAAGGCAATAATGGGTATACCGGCGTAACTTTGGCCGGAGGCTCTGATTTTTTCACTGGCTTCCAGACCATCCATGATGGGCATCATGCAATCCATAAGAATCAGGTCGAAGGCCTCTGAAGTCTCAAGCATGTCTAGCGCTTCCTGACCATTGCGGGCCATTTTGCAGGTACAGCCTAACTTTTCCAGCAGCTTTTTGGCCACCATCTGGTTCACTTGACTATCTTCCACCACCAGAATGTGGAGGCTGTGGGTTTCCATCGCTGACACCGGCCTTCCTTTGCCTGTGGCCTGATTTCTATACCATCAATATCTGAAAAAATACTGAGTTCTTTAGATACAGGATGTTGCCAGACTAAACCGCTCAGAAATAGCCAATTCCAGCTGATCTCCCTGTTTCAGAGGACCGACACCGGCCGGAGTGCCTGTGAGGACAATATCACCGGGTTCCAGTGTGAAATGGCGGCTTATGTAGCTGATCAGTCCCGGAATGGAGGTCAGCATATGGGCTGAAGTGTCTTCCTGACGTGTCTGACCATTGACTTTAAGGCTGAAGCGAATGTCATCAAAATTGGGCAGGTGCTCTCTGGCAACAAACCCCGAAACAGGGCAACTGCCATCAAACGCTTTGGCCACTTCCCAGGGCAGCCCTTTTTCTTTCAGCCGGAACTGGACATCCCGGAGTGTCAGATCCAGTGCCAGTCCCATCGCCTTGATGGCATTTATGCTCTCACTCTCGCTGGCATTGTGGAGTCGGGTATCCATCAGAATCGCTATTTCTGTTTCGTAATGAACTTCTCCGCGATCAATGGGAATAGCAAAGGGCATTTCCAGAGATGTCAGTGATGTTGAAGGTTTGATAAACAACACCGGGTCATCGGGCAGTGGATTATTCAACTCCCGAATGTGCTCGGCATAATTTCGACCAACACAGACCACTTTGCCGGTCGGCAAGTCAATGCGGTCGCCACTTAGCCAATGGTGCCTGTACTTCATAAGGCTTCCTTGTTGCTTGTTTGTTCTTGTATTTTTCTTTTGCTCATGATCTGGCACATCGCTAGTATTTATCAGCCGGGTTCGACTGCTGAAGCTATCATTCACAGTACAAAGATTCTGTTTTCCAGATTAACCTGATCACAGGAGCGCGTCATGTCTGAAGAACTCCACCTAAATATCCAGAATCTGCATGACCTGCTTGAAGGACAGCCAGTGGATGATTGTACTGCAGGGGCGCTCAAGCAAATTACCGATGAGCTACAGCTGGCTCTGGCTCAGGCGGAAGGTGACATTCCCCTGCAGGATTACAATGAACAGCTTGAACAGGAAGCGATCAAGTTTTCCGAAGAACATCCTGCATTGTCTCAGGCTATCAGGCAGATTCTGACTACGCTATCAAGCATAGGTGTCTGAAACAAAAAATTCATCATAACTGCTCTGCACCTGAGGTTTAAACCCTGAAGTTGTGATTGGGCAACGAGCGTAGCATTTATACACCCAAGGTAAGGGTTTTTCTCTTTTTTATGCTATTATCCCCACCCCGGT
>NZ_JAHHPQ010000582.1:0-1799 GCF_024606245.1 Endozoicomonas sp. SESOKO2 | reverse complement strand
GGAAATCCAGACTACCTCTACCATTACTGGCTGATACTCTGGATTTTCTCAAAGACCCGGCACTTTTCTTCAAACTGGATTCTTCCGGCAAATTGGCAGAGCCCGTTAATCCTCTCAATTTTCAATTGTCCAATACTTCGGCTTTCGAATTAGTAGTGGCTGCCCACGCATTTGATTTTCATCCTGCACAGTTAGCTTCCGGTCGTCAGTTACAGTCGGAATTTGCTCGCGCCGGTGAAACAGTCTTTGAATCGGTTTATTCTGGTCAAGATCCGCTATCGCTGTTTGAAAAAGAAGGCAGTATCGTAGGTGGTCGTACACTGGCAATATGCAATGGTGAGGAGGTTGATTACTATAAGTTCCAACGAGTCGGAGAGTCCGTCAGCACCCTGGCGCAAGAAGGCATTATGCATCAATTTATTGCCAAAAGTGATCGTTTTAAAAGCCGGAAACCACGCTTTGGCGAGTATCTTGTCGTACTGGAAAAGGATCTTCCGGAGAGTTGCCGAAGTTTCACTGACCGATTACAAGTGAGTTATGTTAACGGCGAAAGAGCCTTCCGGGTCTATCATTTCAAAGCAACGAATAGTTATGGTAAATACGCTCACATTATTGATGATACCAGTACTCCTTACGCAACTGCTGAGCAAGGTTTATTGAATAGCATTCATGACATTGGCGTACTTAATGGCAAGTTTGGCGTTATGCCTACGTCAACGATACCGGCATTTCACTTTACCGGGCGTCGTTGGGTGTTCCTTAGCCCGTTATTGGGGAACTCCACTTATTTCGCCTCTCCATTACCTGGCAAATTTGAAAGCTGGATCAAGGCCATTGAGCGACCTGATTTTGGCTGGGATGGTCTTCGGGATTGGGGCGATGTTGAGTTCTATGGCTCCATGAAAAGCGGCCTTGGTACGAAAGACTCTAAAACCTGGGGTTATAGTCCAGAGGTTATGCAGCGGTTAAGCTTTGCCAATGCCCTATGCGAAAATATGCTGGCTGCCGTGTTGTTAAGGTCACGCCTGCGTCGGGATTCCCAAGACTATTATTATCAAAATCAACTGGCAGTGAAAGAGACAGAAAACTTTATTGAACAGTTGCTGAACGAATACCTGTCAGGCCTTTTTGCAAAAGAAAAAGAATTACAGCCCAAGTCAAGGTTGCAATCATTTATGGGTTTAGACGACAACAAATACCATTCATGGTTGACTCGCACAGCACAGGAGATCTTGTACTGGACTGCCCTGCAACCTTGTGAGGTCACAGACCCTGATGCATTTCCCCCTTCTGTTGAGTGTTACTCAGAACATTTAAAGCAAAAGGGGCGTTTGGATACAATGCTGTACCCGGAACCTCTGCACCCGCACCCCACGGATACACAGAAAAAATTTCCCAGGCACTTCAGCCAAGCCGATGGTCAGCTTAATCTCGGCGCTAGTAACGCTGTTTTTCCTCTGGTTGCTCTGAGTAAGGGGCTTACATTGTTTGCCAGCAATGTTTTTGCATTCGCAGACCAGTACACAGAGGTTGATAATATGGAATGAAAAAGTCTGAGACGATCTACATTGTTTTTTGTTGCGCTGACTGCCCTGAAATCCTCCATGGCGCTTCAAGCCAGGGTAAAACGCGACGGAAGTTTGCTGGACCTTCCAGCGTACAGGGCTGCTGACACTGTTGTTCTTTGTGACACTGGCTTGGTCAGCAGCCTTTTTTTAAACTCTGCGATTCTTCTTTTTTGGAACTTTAGTCAGTTTATCTTTGGGTATTTGGTTAATATGAAAAACACCAGTCCGTAC
>NZ_JAHHPQ010000581.1:0-1552 GCF_024606245.1 Endozoicomonas sp. SESOKO2 | reverse complement strand
TTCTCCACCAATCTGACCATCCATGGTTAATCTCCCTACTGCTATCTGAAGGACTTAAATGAAACTGTTTTATAATTTGACCTTCAGATCGTACGAAAGTTTCATTTGGACAGTGGCTCGTTGCCATGGAAGGAAGTTACCCATCTCGAAAAATTTATCACGAACAAACTATGAGTCAGGAGGCTGACCGGGAATCGCGCTCATCCAGGCGACCCCGTAGCGGGGACGGCAGTCTATTCCTGGTCAACCTCCAGGTCAGTCGCCATCGAATTCAAATTCACGCTGTTCAAAAATTCTTCGGCAATGGTTGTCAGCTCACTGGATTTGAGCACCAGAGCGTTACTGGCGTTGAGTGCCTGCCGCAAGTAATCATCCTGAAGAGAGTCCAAC
Source organism: Endozoicomonas sp. SESOKO2 (assembly GCF_024606245.1). Classification (NCBI taxonomy): domain Bacteria; kingdom Pseudomonadati; phylum Pseudomonadota; class Gammaproteobacteria; order Oceanospirillales; family Endozoicomonadaceae; genus Endozoicomonas; species Endozoicomonas sp. SESOKO2. The sequence continues at coordinate 1,162 of NZ_JAHHPQ010000581.1, read as the reverse complement.
AATTCAGAGCTCACAATATCAGACATCATGGCATACAGTTCTTCTGGTGAGGATGGATCATGAGCGCCATAGGAGTCCTCTTCGTTGTACCCAAAGATGGATGCCTTGGCCCAACAATAGGTTAGGCAGCCACCTTTCGAGTGTGTCAATCTATACAGATAATGACAGAAGGCCAGCTGAATCACCTGCTTGCATATTTCTCTAGTCTCATTCACAACACTTTGCTTCTCAAGGTAGATAAATTTTTCCGATGCTGTTGGCTCATTCCTGCATTGGTTTTTCTTTGTCTCATATTTATTGATGTCTTTCAGTAAATGCTTAAGTTGCGGAGCGTCCTCAAACGCTCGTTGAAACAGGGCTTCAGCCTTTTCCTCAATCAATGTGCCCCCCCAGGAAGGTTCCCCTGCGATAATCACCGGACGGTGGTTCCCCTTGCCTGAAATTAACCTCGGAAACGCGGGATGGTGGGCCAACATTCGCTCAACATTGGGAATACCCTCAGGTTCGTCCGTCCAGGCGTTCTGTAAGAATGGATTGGCAATATGATATTCAAGGGATGATGAAAAGCCATCATGACAATGACTGACGAATGGGGTATCACTATCTCTTTGTTGGAAGTTTTCATAAGCCATATGCAACAACTGACTATTGTTTTCCCTGGAAAAGAACTGCTTATACCACTTTTTCAAGCAATGAGCGGCTTCAACCTTGAGTTCATCGACGCTTTTCAGACGCACCAATAGCTCATGATGTTCACCGGCGTCTGCAATATAGTCCTCATCGGCCAGTATTGGATCCAGCCAACCCAATTTCAGGACTTCAAGGGCAAAGCGGATAACCGATGGCTTGGTCAGGTCACTCGCTGTCAGTATTTCTAACATTGAATAAAACCAATTGTGATCGCATAGGTCCTCCTGATCAATTATTTTTGGATGAAGTAACTTGAGTTGTTCAGTAATCTGCTCTTCATCACTATCGGACAATATTCGTGTCACCGCTTCCGATATCGAATCAAGTTGCATCTCGTAACAGCCCGATGCTTCTTTCCCCAGCGAGACGATTATTGAGACGGCCATAGAAAAACTGGTTAAATCTTTTTGCTCCCAAAGGTTCTTGACTATTTTGGAAATAATTAGCCTGGTATCTGGCAATGCGCTGTTTT
>NZ_JAHHPQ010000580.1:0-1075 GCF_024606245.1 Endozoicomonas sp. SESOKO2 | reverse complement strand
TTGATAGCAGCATCGGCCCAACAATACGTCAAGCAACCGCCTTTCGAGTGTGTCAATCTATACAGGTAATGACTGAAGGCCTGCAGAATCGTCTGCTTGCATTTGTGTCTTAAACCATCCAAAGCAAGTTGATTGTCATATACGTAGTTTTGTCTCTCTGAATCTGACTTATCCCAATAACCCGGGGGTGGATTCTTCTCTAACTCATGGGGATGGTCACTTTTTGATATCTCAATCCACTTAGGGCTGCTCTCAACTTTTCGTTGAAACAGGTCTTCGGCCTTTTTCTGAAGCAGTTTTTCATCCCAGCAAGGTCTCCCTATGATAATCACCGGACGGTGGTTCTCCTCCCCCGTGATTGACCTCGGAAACGCGGGTTGGTGCGTCAGCATTCGTTCTATATTCGGAATGCCCTCAGGTTCGTCCGTCCAGCCGATCTGTAAGGATCGACTGGCCATTTTATATTCAAGGGATGATGAAAACCCATCATGACAATCACTGACGAAGAAGGTATTACCTTTTTTCTTCTGGAAGCTATCATAAGACTTCTGCCACAAATGACTATTGTTTTCCCTGGAAAAGAACTGCTTGTACCACTTTTTCAAGCAATGAGCGGCTTCAATCTTGAGTTCATCGAAGCATTCAAGACGCACCAATAGCTGATGATGTCTTTTGACCTCCATTGTAGGCTCCCGATAGCACAGCAGTGGATCCAGCCAACCCGATTCCAGAACTTCGAGGGCAAAGCGAATAACCGAAGGTTTGGGATCTCTCCCTTCCAGTATTTCTGCCATTAAACGCAACCATCGGTTAGCAGCTGAGTCGCTCTGACCAGTCATTTTTGGATGGAGCAACTTGAGTTGCTCAATAACCTGCTCTTCATCACTGTCGGACAATATTTGTTTCACCGCTTCCGATATCGGTTCAAGTGGCTCCTTGTCATAGCCCGATGCTTCTTTCCCCTGCGACACGATTATTGAGACGGCCATGGAAAAACTGGTTAAATCTTTTTCCTCCCATAGGTTCTTGACTATTTTGGAAATAATTAGCCTGGTATCTGGCAATGCGCTGTTTT
>NZ_JAHHPQ010000061.1:0-4292 GCF_024606245.1 Endozoicomonas sp. SESOKO2 | reverse complement strand
GCCACTTCGGCGGTGGTCATCACGGGAGCCAGCTGCAAACAGAAATCCGTTTTCATTTGCTCCAGCTCCTTTGTATCCGATACAGCCAGATCATATGTGCCTGAAAGCCCGGAAACTATTCCCGCTGTTTTACAGACACCCCACCATATACCCAGATTGAGCAGGGTAGACAAAGAGACTCCAGCGATGCTTCCCGTTAACTCAAGCCCGTTTGCCACCAGTGCGGTGTCATTAAGAGGCTCAAGAAAATCAAAATCATTTTGTGAGGGGGGGCTGGCCTTTGCCATCGAATAGAGCAAACACAAAAGTAACGGACACAGGTTGAATAACTTATTCATGGTGATTTCCCAGATACAGATACAGTGACTGAACTGGAAATATAGATTCTAAACGAAGCTATGAGTGACAATATCCTTAACTACAAAGTGCGTTGCAAATAAAGTGCGGTGCAAATGAGGCAGCCATCAAATGTTTCCAATAGACTATGCCTTCGGCATAGCCACAAGAGCAGCCGATAGCTGCCAGAGTTCACCGCTGTTCCAGTGGCTGACAGTTGAGTCTGTCAGTTAAACAACGTTGAGAGATAATTCAGGGGCGCATAGAACTTTTTCCACTGAGTCCAGCCAGTCTCTGAAAAGCTTTGTTCCAGTGGATAGCCATAAACAGCGTGGCTTGAAAGACCATTGACAACAGCGAAAGTCAACGCAGGCACCAGAGTGACACCGGCTTTGATAAACGGGTTGTTTGAGCTTATCTTCGAACTGCCCAACATAAGCAAGGCTCCAACTCCGCCTAGGGCTGGGGCTAAGAGTGCGACTCCGGCCAGGGCTGCAACTCCGGCTCCAAGTCCGACTTCGTTCAGGATTCCGACTCCGACTCCGGCTCCGAGTCCGGCTCCGGCTATGGCTCCGGATACAACTCCGGATAAAGCTCCGGATAAAGCCCCGATTCCGTTTAAAACTCCAATTCCGGTTACCGCTCCGAATCCGGCTACAGTGCCGATTACGGTTACAGCACCGATTCCGGTTAATGCCCCGCTTGCGGTTACAGCTTCGACACCGGCCTTTATTTGTCGGTCCTCGTCAATTATTAACTCAGAAATAATGCCCAAGAGGGTACCCACAATCGCTGCGCTGACAGCAGAAGCAAAAATCACTTTTGCTGGTCTGAAGCCTTTATGAGTCATGACTTCATAGGCGATATCCCCTGCCATAAGCCCATTACTCAAAGACAATATTGTGTATCCACCAGCTGCATACCATTCAGTTGAAATGTCTCTTATGCTCATTTTTCTTAGCATGAATGCCGAAATAGCGCTGGCTCCGGTTCTTGATACCGCTTCGGAAGCAAGGTAAGTCAAGACCGCGACAGGGATGCGCTCCCTCGTTTTCGTAGTAGTGGTATAAGCTGCCATTACTGCACCGGCAAAATACAAGGGTTTCCACCAATGCTGTTCCAGGGGCCAGGGAGACACGTGCCCGGCCAGCGCCACTTCGGCGGTGGTTATCACGGGAGCCAGCTGCAAACAGAAATCCGTTTTCCACTTATCCGGCTCCTTTGCATCCGACGCAGCCAGATCATAGGTGATTGAAAGCCCGGAAACTATTCCTGCTGTTTTACAGACACCCCACCATATACCAAGATTCAACAGGGTAGACAAAGAGACGCCGGCAATGCTTTTCGTGAACTCAAGCCCATTTGCTACCAGTGCGGTGTCATTAATAGGCTCAAGAAAATCAAAATCACTCTGTGAGGGAGAGCTGGCCTGTACCATCGAATGAAAAAAACACAAAAGCAACAGCAATAGATTGAATGACTTTTTCATGGTCATTTCCCAGTTACAGTTAATGAACAGGAAATATAGACCCTCAATGAAGCTAAAATGACGAAATCCTTAACTAACGTATGTTCGACGCTCAGAAAGCCACAGCCAGACCCTCAGTTAGTACTGAAATATCAATATGAGGCTTTCCGGGTTCTCGGTGACAGGCTATTAGGCCTACTATCAAATTGACAGCAAAGTTGTACAGTGATCGGTGCCGGGTGTACTCTGTCCCAGAGATATTTCTCAGATGATCATTGACACTCTCTATGACTGTTCTTTTTCGTAACATCTCTTTATCAAAGGCTTTCACCCCATAAGTTCATGCCCATGCCGGGCGTACCCAAGAAAATCCACTGAATTTCCTATCGAGAACTACTGATTTAAAAGGCTTATGCGACACATAAATTAATGAGCACACTCTGTATTCATATACTAAGATAATGCCTCCAACCTTGGACAAAAAGTTAGAGGAATAATAATGGTAAATCGTACAATTAAATCCCTTTTATTAATGTTAAGCTCATTGATGGCTTGTTTTTCTGCTGCCGCAAACTCATGGAATGAGGTTAGCCTTGATGATAAAACAGAATTTAATAATAGATGTGAATACAGGATAAAGTCACAAGCATATGGAGGTGGTCAATCAGTTTTAAAAAGTCATGATGTTAATCCAGCAATCGTCAGCTTTTACATAGGCGGGATTCATAACTTGGGATACATTGAAGCAACAGATAAGCACAAGCTTTGCACAGATGCACTTGAAGCACCATCCTATGTAGATGCGGATGGCAATCCTTGTAATTCTTTCTCCGAATTATGCCGTCAAGAATGCTTAGTACTTGACTCAGTAATTTCAATTGAAGAGCTTTGTCAATAATTATCACATCGTAGTAAGCAACCGAAAAAAGCATATGAGCCTTAACTTCGTCAAGGGCAGATAACTGCACCCCGGCAAGAGAATCCAGTTCGAGTGCTCGCCCACATACTGGAAACGCTTTTCAATACACTGAACTCTTTGTCGAAATTGGTCGCCAGAGTGCCACATCAGACGGTTTCCGGGACTTCGCTGCTCACCAGCTGCGCCCCTTCGGCGCGCAGCTGAAGCAGGTCTGTTTGCAGTGAGAGAATCATACTACTGAGTTAGCTCAAGTCTTCGCTGAATAGAGTGGAGCATACGTGGAATATAAAGAGCTACTATTGGGGTTATTATAATGATTACCACTGAGAAGACGGAAGTTGCTAAACTGAGCAATTGTATTGAAACACTTGTTGGATAAATTCTTTTTGGATCATTACCACAAACAAGTAACTTACGATAATTATCAGTTTGAACTTCAGTGAAAGAAATCTCTTCTATTGCACGATCCAGGTCGTCGAAATCTAAATGAGATTTATATAAGTATATTTTCCTTAGAGACCACGTATCATCCGATTTACCGAAAAGCATATTCCTTTTTATAAATACAAATGTGACTCTATCGTTGCTTTGTTTTGTTACATTTCCATGGGCAATAAAAACATCTCCCTTAGATTGGATATCAGTGATATAAATCGGCTTATCTGTGATTTCGCTAACAAAAAACGACATTGGTAACAGTTTTCTTATAACACTTGTATCTTTAAAATTATCGATAAAAAGTGAAAGCTCTTCACCGGAAATATCATAATTACCATTGCGTTTTTCTAAAAGATTCTCAAGAGAGTCATAATCAGAAGAAACGTCTAACAAGCTTTCATTTCTTGCATAACGAATCATTCTTATATTATTAAACAACACATTATTTTCATATCTGTTAACTTCACCAGCGATTGTAAATCCATTTCTGTGCTCTTTGATAAATAGAGAAGAATGACAAACAGATGAAAGTGAATTGCAAACAAATAATGCAATTACTAACATATTTGAAGATAAACTTTTCATGGTTACATACGTCACTCAACGTTTCATAGAGTAGTGGTTAAAATTAGCAAAAGCCTCGGGGATTGCACATAAGAAAAAAACAGAGGACTGCACCTGCGTTGAGCCTACAGAAAAACCTCTGATAAGTCTGAATATCAGGGCTTTTGGAACAGTTGGTTCCTGGCACCTTTGAATACACGTTGGATTATCAGGTCCATCATGAAATCAATACTACGATCTTTCATGATCACTACTAAAATAACGACGGCGGGCGTGCGGCTTATGACCCTGCCATGTTCTCGAAGGCGTTTCTGTTGGCATATTCCCGCGGCCTCACTTCCGGTCGCCGGATTACCGGATTCTGTCAGGCAAACGCGGTACTCATGGCACCGTCTGCTGACAGTCAATCATGCTATACGGCCATTGCTGATTTTATCAGCTGGTTACACGGGCCTCTCAGTCTTCTGATTTTGCAGACTCTGTGAGTCTGTTGGCTGCTGCAACACACCAAATGTTGACATCCTCTCGCCCCTGAAGGAGCGAGATTCCCGTTAGTCACCTAACAGG
>NZ_JAHHPQ010000579.1:0-2353 GCF_024606245.1 Endozoicomonas sp. SESOKO2 | reverse complement strand
TTTGCTCTTGCACAAGAATTTCTGCAGGTAAGGCCATATCGAATAACTCAGGTATTATCAGCTCTAGTTTAATGTTGGTCGTTGGGTTTAGATGCTCTGCTATCCACTGGTGTGTTTCAGGCGTATTCAGGAAAAGGTCAAATATATGACTATTGCCGTCTACAATTTCTGTGCTTGAGTTTAAAATAATTTGGTTGTCACTGCTCATGGCCTTATGAGATAAAGAGCGCTTATGGATAGTGACATGTTCTGGCAAGTGGTTTGGCATTGCTGCTTCCAGCGCTCTAATTCTGGCCAACTCATTTTCAGATCCATGTGAAATATTGCTTAAGTACATCTTGAATCCCATACAAAAAGGATTACAGAAAATACAACATAAAAGTTCAGCAATATTGCCTGCTGTCGTTGACGTCTGACCTCTCAGAATGTATTGAGTATGCAAGCGATGTTGAATAGACTCAATGCCATTCCCTAATAAAGTACGAAAAAGTTTTGGAACAACATAACCGGGGTTATTTTGATCAAAAACTAAATGAGTGGAAGAGGCTACGTCATAGATCGCAAAATCATGCCCTGAACAAACAGTGGAAAGTTGAGTGGAACCATCTAATTCCGATGAGTGATCATTGAACCCTGTTAAAGCGCTGCTATGACTGGTTTGGGAGGATGTTTCAACTGTACCTCTCAGTAGTAGGTAACTGTGGTGTTCTAACTTCCACTCGAAGTGCAAAACATCTGAGTTTGAATAAGAGGATAGCAGTAAAAACAATATTAGAATAATAAACCTGTTCTCTTTTTTCATTCTCAAATACCTATCTGCCATTAACATCAACTTTTAGATATTGGCAGTTAAGAATAGCTCAAGCAGCTCATATAACTTTTTTTGAGAGTGTTTTACACTTGATAAACGTACATGTGTGTTTAAAAATATCTTTCTTGGATTGTTGCAATAGATCGAGATTCCGTGAAAGGCATTAAGTCTAAAGCTCGTGTCAATACTTGTGCAAATCTTTTTGTTGTGCATCATTGGCATGAATTTGACGACATCAATCCTGACACGGGATACATTGTGCGTTAAAAGTATGCTTTCGGCTCTGAGAGCGCTAGCCCGCGTTTCACTGATAGGCTGGCTTTGTTTTTTAGTGGGGTTCAGAGTATCTATGTTGCTATCTATATCTATACTAGGAGCTTTCAGAAAAAAGAGTATGCTCTATGAAAACAGTCAGAAATGTATTCTTTTCTCTCTTACTTTTATTTTGTAATATGAGTAGCATTTGCAGTCAGTCTGCTTATGCTGGTAAGGACATTAAAATTGTAGCAATTTCAGTTGTTCAGACTTTATTGCAAGTCATCTTACCTTCTATACCTGAGCAGGAACAAACAAAGCTACTAAACACTTCACCTCAATTATTCTGGTCTGTTGCGGGTGGGCAACATCTAATGCAGCCATCAATAGATACATCTGATATGGCACAGGCCAGCAATGGTAATGACCCTCTTGTGCTTCTTCAGATTGCAATGACAAGAGTTGAATCTCAGATTAATGACGGGCAGCTTGATTTAGAACATACATATCCGGATGCGGATGTGGAAGAACTGCAAAAAGTATTAAATCGCATTGTCCCTTACATTATGGAATCAGGAATATCGACATACCCTGATCATGAACAAGAAGGCGCTAGAAAACTAATCCTGGAAAAAGTGAGTAATTTTATGGCTTATTTGCAGAGTAAGATTGGTATGGGCTAGCAGCCTGGTCCGCAGCTTACGATGCGAAGAATGATGACCGGGCAGGTGACTTTTGAGCCTATGAAGCAGAAAGAAAATGCCTCCGCGGAGCTATCAGCCGTGCGTCAGCTTGGTAGTGATAGTTATAGTAGCCATGAGACTGATCAAATTGTGTGCTTCAGAGTGATGGGTGAACTTTATTAAAATATGACTGTCAGAAATGCAGGAATAAATTATCTATAACGTATTGGCTCCACGTTCACTGACCATCTCATGCGCTAGCCATTAAGTCATGGATTTGACATTACAATAGAGGTCTCAATGCAAAATACTCAGTTTTATGAGCCTGATTATCAAAGCCCGATCACTTATTCCTGCAAGAATACCGGTGAAAAAAGCCCATCCAAGAGGTATTTCAAGGATATTGATGCTCTCGACACTTTGACCGAGACAAGGCCATTAGCCAAGCGCATCTGCCGCAGGCCTGATTCAGACTCTTCTGATCGTTCTCTTCTCAATCGACAACAGCTTGGGGGTAAGGGGATGTTTTTGCAGTGTATGCACCAAGCAGGCCTGGCTGTTCCGCCCTTCAGATGTGTTACAGCCAGTGTGACGAATGTTCTTG
>NZ_JAHHPQ010000578.1:0-1571 GCF_024606245.1 Endozoicomonas sp. SESOKO2 | reverse complement strand
TCCATTGTCGTATTCGCGCAGGACGTCTGGTGCATTACCGCTCGGGTTTGCCCCACGGCATTTCGGCAACCCCCGCCAGAAAGTTCTGCCCCGCGCACGATATAAAATTTTGTGCAGATCAGCGAGGGAATGAAGAACAATTTGTGATCGATAGCCTGAAAAATGACGCTACCCTGAGCTCCTTTGAGCGACGTACTCAGATCGGGATGGAACCCACTTGGCATATCCATCCCCACGCTTCGGTGCGCAGGATGAAATGCGACACCGGATATGTATTTACCCGAATCATCGAGGACGGGGAGTTGGCGGATTATTCAGAGCGGATTCATGAAAATGGGATCACGTGTATGAAATTGACTTCTGAAACACTCAGTCGTATGGATGCAGAAGTTTATGAAAATCAATGCCAGTTTGATGAGACCCTTGGTTTGGAGGCCTTCGCTCGTAATGAGAAAATCATTGCGCAGTCAACCTCTGACTACCACAATTTGATTCAGGACAATAATCCAGATAGTCCACAGGAGACTCGTTTTTCCAACCCTCTGTCCTTGTTTGACGAGTTGAGCCTGCTTGATATCAGCTCTAGCGAAAGTCAGCGGCAATTGTTGTCTGTTTTGAAGAAACGCTTTAGCCACTGGCCTGATGGGCGTCCGCTGGAACAGCTTTTTCGCAAATCCTGGTCACTCCTTTACCATGAGATAACCTGTAAAGGCAGCCAGTTTGACAAAGGCATCAAAAAACTCGTCAAGGTTTGTGGTGAAGAGGGCATACAGTTGTTGTTTGAGCAAAACCCACAACTGTTGAAGGGAAAGCTGGATTCCCTTGATGGTTTTAAGCTGAAAGGACGGGCGCATAATTTAAAAGGGATTGATTTCAGCGGCTGTTCAATGAAGGGGACAGTGTTTCAATCCATTTCATTTCATACGTGTAAATTCAATACAGAACAGTTAAACAGTGCCATTATTGAAAAGGGCATTTTCAGCGGATGTTCTTTTGAAGGTAAGCGGTTTTCATCATCGATATTAGGCAATGCCCATTTCCGCCCCGAAAGTGGTAAGGGTAACCAGATATCTGAAAGCACACACCAGCTTTCCCGAATCCTGCGTCAGTCGTGTGTCAATCAGCACAATGAGTTCAGTCTGCAACAATGGCTGGTGGTGATGGGGAAAAGTCATTATCTACGTTCCGGCTCAACACCGCTGGATGGTTTAAGTCGGACAATTCTGATCCGACATATTGACGAAATCAAGAGTTTTTATCCACAGCAACTACCTGGAATTATTCGTGGACTGTTTGGGATTGAATTTCAGAATATTACCAATGCAACAAATTTTGTCTGTAATAATCCGGAATTCTATGATCGCAAAATTAAAGATCTCAAAGATCTGTATTTTGAGTTCAGAACCGCCTTCCTGAAAGAAGGAAATTATCAGCGGGATTCAGGTAATCCATTTGAAAGATTATTTCTCCTCGATCCCGTTACGCACAATGATTATTCCCGGGAAGCAGTTTTGGCGTTGATGTTAAATGTTATTAACCTTGTTCTGTTCCCTGAATCGAATGATAAATAC
>NZ_JAHHPQ010000577.1:0-1032 GCF_024606245.1 Endozoicomonas sp. SESOKO2 | reverse complement strand
TAAATGATGACTGCACACATCTCTATCAACACTACTGACTAACTCTGAACAACTTGAAAACTCTGTAAATGCGGAACTGCCCATTAAGCTACCGGCAATGAAAGCATAACAAGGGAAGGCGCAAATTGCTGACAATAAAGCAACCGCTAAGCCAAGCCTGTGACTATTCATAACTATAACTTGAGACCTCGTCAAGGAAGAGCGGGTAGCAACATGTAGAGACTGCCCATGCGCAAGATTCGTGAAGTACTCAGACTCAAATTCGGGCACCGCCTCAGCGGGGTGGCCGGATGTACTGGAATCACTGGCCGGATGCTGCCGGATTGTGTGACCGAGTACTCTCGAATAGCCATGAGTTTATGACAAACTGCGGCAGATCGCGCTCCTTCAATGGAATATCGACTGTATCTCTCCTCAATCTGCAGACACATTTTGGTAACAACTGAAGTGCGGGAAGACCCAATCCCAATGTTGCAGCTAATGCCTGACTGGTATACCTTATCCAAGTCTGCTTGATACGTTTTGAACAATGGAACCAGGTTTGAGTTATAGCCAGCCCTCCAAGAAACAGGCCAGCACCTATGGATGCTTTCACCCATGTGGGTGTTTTTTCTGGTACTTCAAATCCTCTTAATTCAGCTGTGCCAGCAATGCTAATAACCGGACCGCTCGTATTATCTGCATCAGTAATAAGTTTGGATGAAGTGTAGGCCACCTGGGTTGTATAAAGAGAGGCTGAAGAAGAAGCGGACAAAAATGATGATGCAGATGAAATGGCTGTTGGCACAGCGTAATTACATGCAACATCAAAATCTGCCGAAGACCATGCGCTCACTGAAGCAAAACCTGTTCGATAAGTCTTCTCCAATGAAGATTCACAGCCATGTTCACCGGTATCACCTAATATCCACCCCCATGCCTGCTCTCTGTCTATTAATCCAAATGCTCCCTGAACCATATTAACGTCAGTACAATAACTGCCCCAGACGTCACCCATGTAGTAATCAGGATCCGATGGATAAGCTGAGCCAA
>NZ_JAHHPQ010000576.1:0-1282 GCF_024606245.1 Endozoicomonas sp. SESOKO2 | reverse complement strand
GTGCCATCGTGGCGTTGTATGCCGCTGGCAGAGGATAATCCTGATAGTCCAGCAGGTTGTCCAGTGCACGAACCAGGAGGTTGCTCATCTCTTCCAGTTCGTCCAGGTTATCCAGCTTACCCAGGTTGAAAGCAGCCAGGGTGCATAGCGCGATTTCACCTTCCTCATCCAGTACGTGTGTGAGAGGCTTGGTGGGCAGGGCAATTTCCAGGCAAAGGTTGCTCTGGCGAACCGGAGCTACTGCCGGGTCAAACGGGCTGTGAGTGTTGCAGTGGTCAACATTCTGCAGGTAAATACGACCGGTGCTGGCGCGCTCAGACGCAAACAGGGAGAACAGCTCTACTGCCTTCAGAGTCTTCTTGCGGATGTTTGGATCCTGTTCATACCTGGCATAAAGCGCGTCAAACTTTTCCTGGTCTTCAAAGAAGGCATCGTACAATCCGGGAACATCAATCGGCGAGAACAGGGAGATGTTGCCACCGGTGATCAGACGCTGATACATCAGGCGGTTGAACTGAACGCCGTAATCCAGGTGACGAACACGGTTTTCTTCAACTCCCCGGTTGTTCTTCAGAACCAGCAGATTCTCAACTTCGTAGTGCCAGATGGGGTAGAACAGAGTCGCTGCACCACCACGAACACCTCCCTGGGAGCAGGACTTAACCGCTGTCTGGAAATGCTTGTAGAAAGGAATACAGCCTGTATGAAACGCTTCACCGTTCCGGATCGGGCTGCCAATGGCACGAATACCGCCGGCATTGATACCAATGCCTGCACGTTGGGAAACGTATTTAACAATGGCACTGGATGTCGCATTGATAGAATCCAGAGAGTCACCACACTCAATCAATACGCAGGAGCTGAACTGACGGGTAGGCGTGCGAACACCGGCCATGATCGGTGTTGGCAGAGAAATCTTGAACGTAGAGACAGCTTCATAGAAACGCTTAATATAATCCAGGCGGGTTTCTTTCGGGTAACTGGCAAACAGACAGGCACCGATCAGCATGAAAAGCATCTGAGGGCTTTCGTAGTATTCACCCGTGACCCGGTTCTGAACCAGATACTTCCCTTCCAACTGCTTAACAGCAGCGTAGCTGAAGTCCATGTCACGCTTGTGATCAATAAACCCATTCATGGTATTGAATTCAGCTTCACTGTAGTCATGAAGAAGATGAGCATCATACTTTTTCATTTCCGCCAGTTTGACGACGTGGTCGTGAAGCCCGGGTGGCTCGAACTGGCCGTATGCTTTCTTGCGCAGATGGAAGATAGCCAGGCG
>NZ_JAHHPQ010000575.1:0-1138 GCF_024606245.1 Endozoicomonas sp. SESOKO2 | reverse complement strand
ATGGATATCAATACCACAGCGAAGTTTAAGGACAATGCCGGAAACCGCTATAAGCAGGACGCAGAACCGGACCCATTGGTTTACATGGCCGGTGTTTCTTACAAGTTCTGATGGAGAAGAAATCCCCGCCAGAGAACCCGGCGGGGGGCTGGATCAGCCGAAAGGCTGCTCCAGAATAATGGTTTCTACACGATCCGGGCCGGTAGAAACGATGTGGATCGGTGTTCCCACCACTGCTTCCAAACGACGGATATAGGCACGAGCGTTCTCAGGCAGATCATCCAGACTCCTGGCGCCGAAGGTAGACTCGCTCCAGCCTGGCACTTCTTCGTAAACCGGTTGAATCGTTTCGTATTCTTCAGCATCGACAGGAGTCGTGATCGACTCACCCTGAGCATTCTTGTAGCCGGTGCAGATCCTGATGGTTTCCAGACCATCCAGAACGTCCAGCTTGGTCAGGCAGAGTCCGGACACAGAGTTGATCTGTACAGACTGACGCAGTGCGACAGCGTCAAACCAGCCACAACGACGAGGACGGCCCGTAGTGGCACCAAACTCGTTACCCTTCTTGGCCAGGTGCATACCCACATCGTCAAACAGTTCAGTCGGGAAAGGACCGGAACCGACACGGGTCGTATAAGCCTTGGTGATGCCCAGAACGTAGTCGAGATAAAGAGGGCCAAAACCACTGCCGGTAGAAACGCCACCGGCGGTTGTGTTGGAAGACGTTACGAACGGGTAGGTACCGTGATCGACATCCAGAAGAGAGCCCTGAGCCCCCTCAAACAGGATGTTATCACCCTTGCCATGATGCTCGTGAACCTTGTCGGTCACACGCTCAATCATCGGTTTGATCTGCTCACCCATGGCCAATGCTTCATCCAGAGTCTTCTGGAAATCGACAGTATCAGCCTTGTAGTAGTGCTCCAGAGCAAAGTTATGGTACTCAATGACTTCTTTCAGTTTCCGGGCAAAACGCTCAGGGTGCAGCAGATCAGCAACACGCAGTCCACGACGGGCTACCTTGTCTTCGTAGGCAGGGCCAATACCACGACCGGTGGTACCGATTTTATCCTTGCCACGGGCCACTTCGCGAGCCTGGTCCAGGGCAATGTGATAAGGAAGAATCAGCGGGCAG
>NZ_JAHHPQ010000002.1:0-1032 GCF_024606245.1 Endozoicomonas sp. SESOKO2 | reverse complement strand
GACCAATTTGCTGCCGCCGCAGTAGGGCAGCTATTCTCGGTCAGGCTCCTAGGCAGGCACTTTCATGATTTTGCCGTGTTACGCTCACTGCGTTTGCGCCCTTACTGCAGGCGTTATGCATCTTGATTAAACTTCAAGCTTGGACGAAAATAGTTCTGTATTTTGCATATAAATGCCATATTTTGCATCTAAAAGGCGCATTAGAGTTGAATTTAAGCTAGAATTACTGTTAATAATTAACTTCGGTAACCCAATGATTATTGAATTTTTTGTAGAAAACTATAAATCAATTAAATCACGGCAATCTTTAAACCTAACAAAAATGCTGGGTAATGAGATGGTCGATAATTCGTTTGAAATTAAAGCATCTAAAAAACTATCTTTATTAAGATCTGCTGTAATTTATGGAGCTAATGCTGCTGGTAAATCAAACTTTGTTTCAGCATTGAAAACCATGCAGTCTATTGTAAAAAAATCGGCTAAGGATTCTCAAAGAGGTGACAAGCTTCCAGTCTCACCGTTTCGCCTATCAAATAAATCTGTTAAAGAGCCAACAGAATTTGAAATTGTCTTTCTTGTTCAAGGAGTAAAATATCAATACGGTTTTTCTCTAACTGAAGATCAAATCAGAGATGAATGGCTTTTTGCCTCTCCCAAGGGTAGGCCGCAGAGGTGGTTTATTCGAGCTTATGATAGTGAAGCTCAAGAGTATGTTTGGGATTTTTCATCGCACTTCCAAGGGCAAAAGCAACTTTGGAAAGATGCGACTAAATCCAACTCTCTTTTCTTATCAACAGCAGTAATGCTGAATAGTGAACAGTTAAAGCCTGTTTTCGACTGGTTTAATAAGTCTTTAAGAGTAGCGGGAATTGACGGCTGGGGACCAGGACTCACCACAAATTTATGTAATGATAAAGACTCAAAGAGCGAAGTTTTAAATTTTTTGAAATCTGCTGATCTAGATATCAATGATATTCATTTAGAAACAAGAAAAATTGAAAAAGATTTTCTGGTTGTTATATTGCCTACAAC
>NZ_JAHHPQ010000009.1:0-1170 GCF_024606245.1 Endozoicomonas sp. SESOKO2 | reverse complement strand
CACCCAGAGTGTAAGAGTAAGGAATACTTTCTGCATGGGAGAATGACCATTTAGGCACATTTTTTTTGAAGTATTTCTCCCAGCCATTGCTGTACATTTTCATGGTTCGGTCACGCCGTTCACGAAACTGAAGATAGTTCTCGTTTCGCATCCAGCCGTACATTACGTTCTTTACTTTAACACGGCAAGCATACTTTTCATCCGTTTCATTGTAGCGTTGAGGCTTGGCAATGGCAGTGCGTTTAACATAGTCAGTTTTCGTTTCACCCAGGCCTCTCCAGCGATTAAGTTTGTCAAGACTTCGGCCCAGAGGTCCTCCCAGCCAGTCAGTTAGTATCTTGTTGTCGTTCATGAAAAAGTCGAAAGTGAGGCTTGTTGTAAGAGCTAATCCGAATGTTTGCACGTAGGTAAACCCGGATAAAAGACCGTGGGCGTATGCTCCGGCAGTGGCTACCGGACCCAGTACGATGCCGGCTGTGGCAGAGACCAGAATTTTCACTTTTTCCGGTGTGATCCTGTGCACCAGCGGTATCTGAATTCCTTGTCCGGATCCCATGGATTTAACCATTTCGGGGACCAGACGGTAAATGGTGCGGTACCTATGGGAGTTGGCGTTGTACTGTCTGGTGAACAGCGCAGAGCCGGTTTTCATTAGAATAACCGAGGAAGCAGCCTTACCTAATGGCATTGCCAGAGCGCCCACTTCAGAGATTTCTTCAATTCTGCTGTGATAGGCATATTGGCGGGTTCGGTCAAGATCAACTCTATAGCGTTCCATCCAGTGTTCGAAAGGTATGAGCATCCTGTGCATGTAATCGCCCCTGTTGGTCAGATCCAGAAAATAGAGGAGCTGCATGTTTGAGAGGAATAGCCTGACAGCTTCCGGGGCGGTATGGGTCACCATTAAAGGTTTGTAGCTGGAGTAGTACCCGGTTAGGGCTTGTACCATGAAGGCTGAAGGCTTGATCCAGTAATCGTTTAGCTGTAGCTCAGCAGCAACGGTATGAGCCAGCATCAATGTGCTATCGATAGCCTTGAACAGGTCTGATTCAGACATGCCGGTAGCATGAGCATAAGGTGTCAGGGTATCCTGAACCTTGGCCATGAATGCTGCTGTCTTGCGGCCGTTTTCAAAGGCAATATCGTCAAGAACGTAGTTGGCGATGACCG
>NZ_JAHHPQ010000574.1:0-3713 GCF_024606245.1 Endozoicomonas sp. SESOKO2 | reverse complement strand
TTTACTGGCGGTTACCACATGACGACCATCAGCACTGAAGACAGCTGAATTGACCCAGCCGTCATGAGCAATGGAGGCCTTTTCTATCCAGACTCCGTCCTTGAGACCATAGATTTTCACCGTTTTATCTTGACTGGCGGTCACCACATGGCGGCCATCGGCGCTGAAATTGGCTGATCTCACACAACACTCATGACAAATGATGGCTTCTGGTTCCCATGATCCACCGGCCTTATGACCATAAATTTTCACCGTACTATCGTCACTGGCAGTCATCACACGGCTGCCATCGGGACTGAAGGTGGCTGAGGAGACCCAGGCAGAATGAGGAATGACAGCCTTTGCTTCCCACGATCCATCGGCCTTCTGAACATAGATTTTCATCTTGGAGTCGTCACTGGCGGTCAGCACATGGGTGCTATCGGGACTAAAGGTGGCTAATCTGACAAAACTGTCATGGGGAATGGAGCCTTTCTCCAGCCATGATCCATCGTCCTCCTGACGATGGATTATCGCCTTGTCATCAGCACCGGCGCTTATCACATAGCGGCGATCAGCGCTGAAGCTGGCTGACATGACCGCAGCTTCATGGAAAATGGTGGCTTTTGGTGCCCAGGATCCATTGGCTTCCTGACCATAGATTCTCGCCGAGTGATCATCACTGGAGGTCACCACAAGAGCGCCACCGGGACTGAAGGTGGCTGAGTTGACCTTTTCACCATGAGTAATAGTCAATTTTGCTTCCCATGATCCATCGGCCCTGAGACCATAGATTCTCGCCCTGCCATCATCACTGGCGGTGACCAGATGACTGCCATCGGGACTGAAGGTGGCTGAGTTGATAAAGTCAGTGTGAACAATGTTAGTTTTTACCTCCCATGATCCACTGATGCCCTGACCAGAGATTTTCGCTATGTTATGACCGAAAACCGCAGTGTTGGTCACCACATGCCGACCATCGCCGCTGAATGAGGCTGATACAATCTGGCTACCATGAGAAATCTCGCCTTTTTCAACTAATTTAAATGTTTTACATTTAGACATCAGTTCACTCATGGTGAAACAGAAAATAGCTGGAAATGCATCACTCTCCCGGCGACCTGCAATTGACTCGATTAGCGTCTCATCATTCGTAAACTGCCCCAACCAGCCGCTGAGTTGGTTGTTGTCTTTGGTACTGATGACTGTCTTTAGTTGAGCCTGATGTGCTGAAGGAAACCGGTGATACCAAGCCTTCGCCAGAGCATCACCTTCTTGAATAGCATTGTAGAACTTGAAGCATGTCCGTTTTAAAAGGGCCACAGTTGGAAGATTCAAAGAGTCAATGACTTTATATTTGATTTCTAAGGGCAGTTCCTCCAGTAAAGATTCACACTGGTGAGATTCACTGATCTCCCTACCCATACCGATACCGGTTGGTGAATCTGATCGGGAAGACTTAGGTAACGTCGGGGGTGAATCAACACTCTTGGAGTTGTCGTTTATTTGCTTAATATCCGGTGTCATTTCTGTTTACTCCAAAGCGGGTATTTGTCCTGATTTTGAAATGCGATTCAAAAGATGAGGCAAATTGGACTCGGTTTTAGAGTAAAAGTTCATAACATGTCGAACAGTGGTTCAGACCATTTCAGCCATATTGTGAAACGGTCCTTAATCCGGGAGCTGAACAATGGCCGGTAGTATATGAAACACCACCAGGGAACCACAACAAAGCCTTTTGAAGTAGAAGCTGCCTGAAAGTCGGGCAGGTGCTAATATCAGCCGCAGCACTTCTTGTATTTTTTGCCACTGCCACAAACACAGGGATCATTACGGCCCGGTGTTTTTTCTACCACCTTGGTGGTGGGCAGGTTCTTCAGCAGTTCCAGGTCGGAGACATCTTCCTGCTTCTCTTCATCGACCTCAATGATGTAAAACCAGCCATTCTCTTCAAAGATGGCCGATAACTCCTGCTCACGCTCTTCATTCTGAACAACCACACTGGCAGGGTTTTTCTCAGTACCCAGTCTGGCTGTTTTCTTGCGCTCAAAACCCCGGTTGTGTTTATCCGCAAGGTTCATCAGACGGTTGCCTTCGGCATAAAGCATAGGTAGCCCACCATTCTTGATCGTAAATTCTGTATCCGCACCCGATAACCTCCAAGCACGAACAGCCAGTAAAACCGGCGTAATCTAATGGATTTGAGAGGATTTAGCCAGAAGTCTGATGATTTTTTAGTCAAATAACTCATTATCCGGCTTCCAGATTCCCGGGACTCACACCAGCGAGTCCTGATCGCTGACTCAAGAATGCTAAGGGCTAAGTAGAATTACTGAAATCAACTTTGAATACTTGACGCCCTCTTCTTTATATTTGATTATCCGCATATACAAATATTCAAACTTTTTCTTCAAATCATCAGCCAACCTTGTTGTTGTGAGGTCACCATGGCGGTAAAAGTAGGTATTAATGGTTTTGGTCGAATCGGTCGCCTGGTGTTGCGTGCTGCTTTTGACTGGCCAGAACTGGAGTTTGTCAGAATCAATGACGTAGCAGGCAGTGCCCCAACCCTGGCGCACCTTCTGGAGTTTGATTCTGTTCAGGGTCGCTGGTCGCGCACTGTCTCAGCCACTGACAACAGCATTACCGTTGATGGCAAGACGATCATCTGCAGTCAGATAAAAGAGATAGACGACCTGGACTGGTCCGATTGCGATGTGGTTATTGACGGCACCGGCGTACACAAGAAAACACCAATCCTGCAAAAATACCTCAACCAGGGCGTCAAACGGGTAGTTGTCACTGCTCCTGTAAAAGAAGAAGGTGTTCTTAATGCCGTTATAGGTGTCAACGACCACCTGTTCGATCCGGAAACACACCGGATTGTAACGGCTGCATCCTGTACCACCAACTGCCTGGCACCTGTCGTAAAGGTCATTCACGAAAATCTGGGTATTGTCCGTGGCAGCATGACGACGATTCACGACATCACCAACACCCAGACGATTCTGGATGCACCACACAAGGATCTTCGTCGTGCCAGAGCCTGCGGAATGTCCCTGATCCCAACCACTACCGGTTCCGCAACAGCCATTACTCATATTTTCCCGGAATTGAAGGGCAAGCTGAATGGCCATGCAGTTCGGGTGCCACTGGCCAACGCATCTCTGACCGATGTGGTGTTTGAAGTGGAAAGAGACACCAGCATTGAAGAAGTGAACCAGCTGCTGAAGTCCGCTGCAGAAAATGAGCTCGAAGGCATTCTCGGTTATGAGAACAAACCTCTGGTTTCCATCGATTATCTGGGCGATACCCGCTCCAGCATTGTGGATGCGCTCTCAACCATGGTGGTCAATAATCGAATGGTGAAGATCTATGCCTGGTATGACAATGAGATGGGTTATTCAGTAAGAACGGCTGAACTGGCCAGAAAAGTCGGGTTAGCCTGATTTGATGATGACACCACTGCTTTCTATCCTGTTTCTCTGCACGGGAAACTCGGCCCGTTCCCAGCTGGCAGAAGCCATCTTTCGCAATATGGCCGGTAATGACTTCAGAGTGTTCAGTGCTGGTACTCAGCCCCAGGGCATTGATGACAGGGTCTTTCAGACACTGAAAAAGCGGGGCATTGCTACTGATGGCCTGAAAAGCGAGAGTCTGGAGGATCTTGATGAACAGCAATTTGATTACGTCATCACCCTGTGTGATAACGCCAAGAATGGCTGTTGCGGAAC
>NZ_JAHHPQ010000573.1:0-1049 GCF_024606245.1 Endozoicomonas sp. SESOKO2 | reverse complement strand
GGGGGGAGTATTAGTGGGGTCAATGACGCTCTATGGATTAATGTACTGGATGTGCTTCAGACTGAGAAAGTATGACTCCACGCACCAAACACCAACCATGGCTGCGCCTTGAGTAAAAGACAAATAGCCTCCGGGAATACGTGCATGAATGCATCCCGTCATAGCTCTCCTTTTCAGATAAATAGCTGTATTTTTGAGGTATTCGAAATAGTATGTGGATCGACTGGCGCCATGGACACGTCGTGCAGGGCTGCACAAACCGAAAAAATCAATCACTTGACTGTGCATCATCAAACTTTTGTTTTCGGTGTTGCTTTCTGTGATCCGACAGGGCTTTCGCGTTTGGCAGGGGCTTCTGGCACTCAGGGCAGGTTTGCTCTCCGGTGTGGTATCGACTTTTGTGTTCCGACAAAGCTTTCTTGTTTGGCAGAGCCTTCTGGCACTCAGGGCAGGTTTGCTCTGGGGTGTGATATTGAATTTTGTGAACCGACAGGGCTTGGGTGTTTGACAGAACCTTATGGCACTCAGGGCAGGTTTGATCTCCGCTGTGATATTGACTTTTGTGAACTGACAGGACATGAGCGTTTGGCAGGGTCTTCTGGCACTCTGGACAAGTTTGCTCCGGGGTGTGATCTTTTCTTTTGTGAACTGACAGGACTTGAGCGTTTGGTAAGGTCTTCTGGCACTCAGGGCAGGTTTGCTCTCCGGTGTGATATTGACTTTTGTGAGTGTTCAATGAGGCTTGAGAGCCAAGTGATTTTTCACAGCCAGGGTGATCACATCGGTATTTTTTGGAGCCTGCCTTCCTTTGTTTTTTCGCAGGAGGTGGATTTAATGTTAATGATCGAGCAGCTGTGCTGTGAGTACCTGAGACAACGGTCGGGCCTTCAGCAGGATGACTTACCGAGCCAGATGTCTTATCGCCTGTCTGCAAATAAACATCTGTTCTGCAAGCGAAAGAGTCGTCTGAGGTTGAACGACACTGAGTACTTGCGGAGGGAGCGAAGATACAGCGTCTTTGTCGATGACAACAGGGCTGTTCATGGCAA
>NZ_JAHHPQ010000572.1:0-2046 GCF_024606245.1 Endozoicomonas sp. SESOKO2 | reverse complement strand
ACCCAGGACAGTCGAATCAGGCCACTGCCCAGCAGGGCTGCCAGAAGCAGCATTCCGATAATACTGCCCGGAAGGGCATGATTGATCCAGACGCTGAGCAGATCGCCTGCCCACAGACAGGCCATCAGAATAATGACACTGCTTAGCCAGGCTGCCATACGTTGGCATACAAAGGCTATTTTCACTAAAAAACTCCGCTATGATACTTAACCACGAGCCTCTAGCAGCCTGTCGGACTTAAGGCCGTCCTACTGCGGTTCTGAACAGGAATACTTCGATATTCATCTGGATGAGAAAACCGCACACCTGGCCGGGGCGGGTGATGCAGTCTGTGCTTTTGTTAATGACGCTCTCAGTCGGCCAGTTCTGAGTGTCATCGCGGAGTATAATATCAGACTTCTGCTCATGCGCTGTGCCGGATTTAACAATGTTGATCTGGATACGGCAAGAGAGTGGGTATCCCAGGGCTGAAGGGCGCACAGTATGTACGTCTCAGCCGAGCGTGCTGTTAGGTGTCGTGGTTATTTTTGGAAGTGGTTTACAATGACAGCCAGAGTGTCTTCAATCTTGTCAAAACGTTCACGATTTTCTTGCTGGTTAGCGTCAATCTTTTCATTAAGTGACTCAATAGATATTTCCTGCCGTGCGCTGTGCAGGTACAGCTTCCTAATATCGTCCTGTGAGTTTTTTATACTGACCTCTATGCGACTGATGGCATTCCAGAAATCGTCTGTGTCTTTATCGTGGTTCATGCGTACACCTTATGATTATTTCTTGTGCGTTGAGCATAGCAGACAATAAGAGATGGCACAGAGACACCTAACACCTTATTTTAACGGCAATTTCTTCGGCAGATAATCCAGAAAAAGCGGAACAACAATCCTGATACAGTCGGTTGATCCTGGTGATGTACTATTAATGGGAATATATCTTCCACAGGCATCTTTTTTATAACCAAGGAAATGAAGTTTCTCGTTAAACAACTGTTCCTTTTTACTTTCATCGATCTCAGTGATTCCATAAAATTCGGTACTTGATTTGAAAGTGCTTGACTGTTTTAGAAAAGTATTTGTATAGACTTGTAATATCCTAACCTTTTCCTGATCATTAGATGAGTGACATTGGTTAGAGATTGATGCAACATCATGATTGCTGGCATGAGTCACGGTAATTAAATAGTTTGATGGTAAAAGTGACTCAATTTTATCGTCTTTTTCAGTTTCCTTTTCTCTTTCAATCACCTTGCGACTTCCATCTAACAAGATTGATGTTAGCGTTATTACCTGAGAAGAAAAATCAATTAATATTTTTTTCGTTATAGCATCAGGATTCAGCCCATTGAATAAGTCATACTCATACAGCAGATTTGAACTTTCATCCAAAAATTTGATATTCACTTCATAATCATATGGGTCATTGATCTGAAAAAAAAACCTGTTATCAACACAAATAGAATCATTCTCTTCTGAACAAAACCCCGCCGTGGCGATAACCAGCACCACCCCAAAAAAAATAGTTTTCATTTTTATATAATCCTTATTAATTAAATCCTCTGGCAAATGTAGTAGAAAAGATTAAAAATTCAAGCATTCACGAAAGAACCGTTCACATCATTATGGCTCGCTTGTTAATTAGTGTTGTAAAACTCCTGGCGTTAAAGGCCGGATTAGCGAGATATGACCTATCCGGCTGGCCCGGGACAGTAGAATCAGACCACAGCCCATTACGGCTGCCATACGTTTACACAGAAAGGCTATTTTTATTAAAAAACTCGGCTTTGAAGCTTAACCAGGAGCCTGTAGCTCATGGTCGCTTACTGCTCATGCCAGTAAAAAAGGTATCTGAACCGTTCATGAAAATCTGTATCTGTAATACAAAAAACACGATCGTGAATTTTTTGATCAGTACAATGCCGACTACGGCAAGAGAGTGGGTATGACAGCAAATAGCAGGTGGAAAATGCTTTTTCAATACAGTGGTTTTACAGTGACGAGGCAGATAACCTGCCTACCGCCCACTGTTTTATTAGTCGGTTAATTCATAACC
>NZ_JAHHPQ010000571.1:0-1256 GCF_024606245.1 Endozoicomonas sp. SESOKO2 | reverse complement strand
GAGCAGAAGTCTGATATTATACTCAGCCATGACACTCAGAACGGGCCGACTGAGATCGTCATTAACAAAAGCACAGACTGCATCACCCGTCCTGGCCAGGTGAGCGGTTTTTTCATCCAGGTGAATATCAAAGTATTCCAGTTCCAAGCCGGAGTTGGCATTGCACAGGTCAAAGAATTCACGATCGTATTTTTTGGCGTTAAAGATACAGATTTTCATGATCGGTTCAGGTTCCTTTTTTCGCTGGCATGAGCAATAAGCAGTCATGAGCTATAGGCTTCTGGTTAAGAATCATAGCGGAGTTTTTGATTGAAAATAGCCTTTCTGTGTAAACGTTTGGCAGCCCTATCGGGCAGTGGTCAGATTCCACTGTCCCGGGTCAGCCAGTGCAGGTCGGGACTCGCTGATCCAGCCTTTAACGCCAAGAGTTTTACAACACAAATTAGCAAGCGAGCCATAATGATGCGAGCTGTTCTTTAGTGAATGATTGAATTTTTAATCTTTTCTACTAACTTTGTCAGAGGGTTTTATTGGTTAATAGAAATCATATGAAAACTATCTTTTTTGGGGTAATGCTGGTTATCGCTATGGCTGGATTTTGTTCCGAAGAGGATGATTCTATTTGTGTTGGCAACAGTTTTTTTTTCCAAATCAATGACCCGGATGATTATGAAGTGAATATCAAATTTTTGGATAAAAGTTCAAGTCTGCTATATGAGCATGACTTATTCAATGGGTTAAACCCTGATGCAATAAAGAAAAAAACATTAATTGATTTTTCTTCTCAGGTAACAACGATAAAAACAATCGTGTTAGATAGAAATAGCAAGGTTATAGCCACAGAGATGGAAAGTTATACAGACGATATAATTGAAGGACTTTTACTATCGAGCTATCTAATTACCTTAACTCATGCCGGAAATCATGATGTTAGATTAATCTCTAATCAATGTTATTCACCTAATGATCAGGAAAAGGTTAAGATACTACAAACCTTTACAAATATTTTTATAAACCAGTTAAACACTTTTGAATCAAATAACAAGTTTTTTAAAATCATTGAGATAGATCAAAGTAAAAAGGAACAGTTGCTTAACGAGAAGCTTCGTTTGCATGGCTATAAAAAAGATGCCTGTGGAAGATATATTCACATTAACAGTACATCACCAAGATCAACCGACTGTGCCGGGATTGTTGTTCCGGTTATGAATTAACCGACTAATAAAACAGTGGGCGGTAGGCAGGTTATCTGCCTC
>NZ_JAHHPQ010000570.1:0-3917 GCF_024606245.1 Endozoicomonas sp. SESOKO2 | reverse complement strand
AGAGAGGGCGGGTAAAGTAGGACTATCGTTGTAACTTGTCGTATTTTGAACAGGTTCAAACTTTTTTATGGATTCATTAAAAAAGCCGACAGTAGTCGGCTTTTTTGAGAAGCTCAGAATCAGGCCGCGGCAGCGGTACCAATGTATTGACTTCTTAACTCTTCGATCTTCTGGAGATAGCCGTTATATTCCGGGGAGCCATCGTGTGAGTAGTTGAGGTTCTTGAGCAGGCCGGTCAGCTTCACGAAGTAGTCACGGGCTACTTCTTTATCCTTGAAGGCGTACTGCTGACCGATCAGGCTCACAACCAGCTCGAAGCAGGCCTTCTGACGGCTCAATGGGCAACTGCTGTCGACATCATCAAAGGCGTCCTGCTGCAGGTAGACCATATCCAGAAAGAAAGACTTCTGGAAAGTAACGTAATCTTCCAGAGTAATACCTTCTTCACCGGTCACCTGCATCATCTGGTTGATGCTGTCACCTTTGACAAGCAGGGCCTGCATTTCCTTGACGGTATCTACCCAGTCAGCGGACAGGTTATTGCTGTACCACCCGGATAACTGATCAAGATAGCGGGACCAGGAGATCAATGGGTCAATGGCAGGGTAGAAACGCTTATAGGCGCGGTCATAGGAAAGTCCCAGGAAGGTTTTGACCGTACTCAGGGTTGCCTGGGTTACAGGCTCCTCGAAATTACCACCGGCGGGGGATACAGAGCCCACCAGAGTCAGGGAGCCTTCGTCTCCTTCTTCGTTACGGATGACACCGCAACGTTCGTATACACCTTTAATGGCAGAGTCCATGTAAGCCGGGAAACCTTCTTCACCGGGAATCTCTTCCAGACGGTTGGAGGTCTCACGCATGGCCTGGGCCCAGCGGGAAGTGGAGTCTGCCAGCGCGAGAACGTTGTACCCCATCTGACGGTAGTATTCACCGAGCGTCAGACCCGTGTAGATAGAAGCCTCACGGGCGGCCACAGGCATGGATGAGGTATTACAGATGATAACGGTGCGGTCGATGAGGGAGCCGCCGGTGGTAGGATCTTGCAGGTGTGGAAATTCTTCAATGGTTTCCACCACCTCACCGGCGCGTTCACCACAGGCTGTTACGATGACGATGTCGGCATCGCAGTAACGCGAGAAAGAGTGCTGTAATACTGTTTTTCCAGAACCGAACGGGCCGGGGATACAACCGGTTCCACCACGGGCAATGGGGAAGAAAGTGTCCACGATTCTCTGGGTAGTCACCAGGGGTGTATCAGGATACTGACGTTCAGTTTTACCTTTTCCGGACAAGGTTTCAGAAATGGAGTGACGTACCGGCCACTTCTGTACCATCGTAAGGTCGATCTCGTCACCCTGCCGGTTTCGCACTTTGGCAACGACGGTATCAACGCTGAAGGAGCCTTCCTGGATCCAGATCACTTCCACTTCGCCTTCGGTGTTAAAAGGAATCATGATCTTGTGCGTAAAGCGACCTTCGGGAACCGTACCAAAGGTTTCACCCGCGTGCAGTTTGTCACCAATCTTGGCCACTGCCGTAAAGGCCCACGTCTGACTGCGATCAAGCGCATCAATCTGGACACCGCGCTGCAGGAATTTACCATGCAGAGAGGCCAGTCTCTCCAGAGGGTTCTGCAGACCATCGTAGATCATGGAAAGAATGCCGGGACCCAGCTCCAGAGAGAGCAGATGGCCCGTCTGGATGATGGCGTCGCCTACTGCGACCCCCCGGGTGTCTTCGTAGACCTGAATGTCAGCGATATCACCGCGAACCCTCAGGACTTCTGCCATCAGTTGCTCCTCCACCTGTTCATTGGAGCGGCGGCCGGGCATCACGTAGACGACTTCGTTTTTGGTCAGCGGCTTACTGCCCAGACTCTTGATGGTGATGATGTCACCCATCACGGCAACGACTTTGGCCGAAGCCTGTTGTTCCAGTTCTGTGTTTGTCTGTTCACTCATGGGAGTTTTCCAAAAGCTGTTTACTGCTTGCCATGACGATGCACTCAGGGGCACTTGAAAAGTAGTGCCTCTTCACATTATGACTGCTCAATCAAGCTGTCACCGTCACGGGTTCCAGATAATGGGTTGACGAATTCGCCCAGGGCCAGATCAGTCAATTCGTTGAAGCGGTCCACTGCCTGTTCACCGTCGTAGGCTGTCCAGCGGGCCACCAGGTTCCAGCGCAGCAGGTAGATCACTACCGCTTCAAAGTCGAAGCAGTGCTGTCTGCCAGCGTCGTCCAGTCGGCGCCATACGGCTTCCAGCAGGGTTTTCTCGAGACTGAGATAATCCTGCCTGTTCAGGCAATCAATAGCCTGTGGAATCCACGGGAAGGCGTGCTGAAGGCCCAGTGTTGGATTGCTCCAGTTGCGGCGAATATAGGCATAGCGGGTGCCGAAGCTCCACTGGGGGTCGCCCGGTGCCTGCTTGCCCTGCATCTTACGGCGCAATGCTGCCATGACCGTTCTCATGTCTAGCCGCCAGTTGATCAGATCACGCAGGGTCTGGCTGGGAAGCTCACCATGCAGGCGGGCGGCCAGTTTGATCAGAGCTGCTTCGTCGACGTCTTCGCCCAGGTGGCTCCAGTGCATAAGCTGCTCCACCTTGATCAGGGTATCCTTGTCTTCCTGATTCAACATGGAGAGGCGTCGATCCAGTTGCAGACGGGAGATCGGAGTGATCTTGCTGTCAAACAGTGAATCGATATGAGGAAGCGAAGTCACCAAAGTGTAATAGGCATTTTCTGCCATTTCATTCTCCCTGAAAGTCAGGTGTTTTCAGTCTTGGCTGTTAACTTCTGACTCTTTACTCATTATTTGACGATACCTTCCAGCAGTGCCCGGAAACGAGGCTGAAGGTGTCTCAGCAAAACAGCCGTGACGGTTGTGTCGCTCAGTTCCACTTCGATCTCTTTGTCGTGAAGACGGAACTTGATACCACTCTGGCAGGTCTTGCCTACCGAGAAGGTCACGCCTTCCTGAAGCATTTCAGCGGCCTGACCGGTGACGAAGTCCAACAGAGGCCCCTGTTTAACCAGATCCGGGTTTTTGCGCAGCTCATCAACACCGATGACTTTGCGTGGCAGAACCACTTCCAGATTTTTCTCGCCGTGCAGGTTATTTTCGCCCGCCACTTCCAGAATCATTTGCTTGAGCACTTCTTCTTTCTCCAGAGAGCCGCTGACCAGCGCACTGACCTGTCCGGAGAATTTTTCCAGCAGGTAATCTTTCAGTTCCAGAACGGCGTTACGCTCTGCGAGTTGAAGGGCTTCCTGACCGGATTTGGTGATGAAGTCCGCCTCTTCACGAGCCTTGCTGACAATCGTGTCGGCTTTCGCCTGAGCTTCCCGGATCAGCTCAGCGGCATTGGCCCGGGCTTCGTTGATAATACGGTCAGCCTGATCACGACCGTCTTGTACGCCCTGATTGCGCAGTTTCTCGATCAGCTCCTGAACGCCAACAGAGACGTTCTGGCCGCCAGGATTCATTGCTGCTGTCATAATTTATTCCTCTGGTTAACGGTCCACCGTTCACTGTTCACAGTCTTCTGATCAGGCCGCAATCTGCTGACCCAGAACCAGGGCAAATACGAAAGCAAATACCGCAAAGCCTTCAACGATCGCAGCAGGAGCAATGGACAGACCAAAGACTTCTGGTTTGTTCTTGGAGGCATTGATGCAAGCGGCAACCGCCTGACCCTGATAGATAGCAGAGTACATCAGGGCAATACCGGTCAGTAGACCAATGCCCAGCAGGCCAGGGGCGCTGTTATCGGAAACACCGATACCGCTGAGGGTGAACATGATGACGATGCCGTAAATAACCTGAGAGGAAGGCATTGCCGACAGACCAATAAATTTGCCGTATCCACTCTCAACATCCAGCATGGCACCACAAGCTGCCTGGCCAGCGA
>NZ_JAHHPQ010000569.1:0-1048 GCF_024606245.1 Endozoicomonas sp. SESOKO2 | reverse complement strand
CTCCAAAAGAAGTTCAGGCCGCTTTTGATGATGTGATCCGTGCCCGGGAAGACGAACAGCGTGCCAAGAATAAGGCGGAAGCTTACGCAAACAAGGTTATTCCTGAGTCCCGTGGTAAAGCTCAGCGGACTATTGAAGAGGCAAATGCGTACCGCGATGAGGTCATTGCCAGAGCTGAAGGTGAATCTGATCGTTTCTCCAAGCTGCTGACAGAGTACAAACGTGCACCTGAAGTGACACGTGAGCGTCTCTACATCGAAACTGTTGAAGAAGTCCTGAAGAACACCAGCAAGGTACTGGTGGATGTCAAGGGTGGCAATAATATGATCTACCTGCCACTGGATAGACTGACCCAGGGCAAGTCATCCATGCCAGCCCAGCCATCTGAGCTGAGCAGTCAGGATTTGTCTGACATCAGTAATCGCGTTGCAGAGGAGCTGAGCAAGCGAGTGAACAGTGCACGTAGCAGTGGGAGGGTTGGTCGATGAATCAGAAAGGTTTTACAGCCCTGATCGCCGGTCTTGTCATCTTGGTTCTGGCCTGGAGTTGTCTCTTTGTTATCAGCGAGCGTGAGCGCGCTGTGCAACTGCGTTTTGGTCAGCTGGTGAACCCGAATCTCAAGCCGGGTCTGCACTTTAAATTCCCGTTTGTGGATAACGTGCGCATTTGATGCCCGTCTGCAACACCTCGAGGTGCCATCTGAGCGCTTCCTGACGCTGGAACAGAAAGCCGTTATTGTGGATTCCTACATCAAGTGGCGAATTGCGGATGTAGCCAAATTCTACAAGTCTACAGCTGGTGATATTTTTCGTGCTAACACACTGCTTTCTCAGCGTGCTGAATCCAGAATGCGTAACAAGTTTGGTGGTCTGACACTGAACGAGGTGGTATCCGGTCAGCGTGATAAGCTGATGAATGATATCACCAGTAATCTCGATAAAGTGGCCAGGGAAGAGCTGGGTGTGACTGTGGTTGATGTCCGGGTTAAGAAAGTCGACCTGCCACCTCAGGTCAGTGACTCGGTATTCGAGCGTATGTCTTCCGAGCG
>NZ_JAHHPQ010000568.1:0-1485 GCF_024606245.1 Endozoicomonas sp. SESOKO2 | reverse complement strand
GAATGGTGATATTGAGGTGAAGTCCGAAATTGATCAGGGCAGTACCTTCCAATTTGATGTGGAACTGGGTCTGGGTGAGTCCATTGGACTCACTGACCAGTCGTTGGTCGGCAGACGAGTCTTGGTTGTTGATGACACCGAAGAAGCCCGCAAGTTACTGATTAGCCAGCTCAACAGTTTTGGCTGTGAAACGCTGGAAGCAGAGGACAGTGCAGCCGCTTTGGATATCCTGAGAGAGCACAATCTGGACTCTGATAATCCTGTGACTGTCACTCTGTTGGACTGGAGAATGCCAGAGACCGATGGTATTGAACTGGCAGAGGAGATCAGAGCCATGGAGCTTGATTCCATGCCGGTATTGATCATGGTTTCAGCCTACGGCCGTGAAGAAGTGATGGCCAGGGCTTCTGGCAGGGTGGACGCTTTCCTGATCAAACCGGCCAGCAGCTCCGTATTGGTAGAAACCATTCTGCGCACCCTGGATTATAAAAGCTCTGTTGGTGGCAGCAAGGGTGTCGACAGTCATGCCAGCAAGCAGACGTTCAAGGGTGATATTCTGCTGGTGGAAGATAATGAGATTAACCAGCAGGTAGCTCGTGAGTTGCTTGAAGGTATGGGGCTGACGGTGACTCTTGCAGATAATGGTCAGGAGGCCGTGGATATCCTTGAATCGAACACTTTTGATCTGGTCTTTATGGATATTCAGATGCCCCGGATGGACGGTTATCAGGCAACCAGAGTCATACGTCGAAATGTAGGTGATAAGGATCTGCCGATTGTTGCCATGACCGCCCATGCCATGACCGGCGACCGTGAACGTTGTCTGCAGGTGGGTATGAATGATCATATCTCCAAACCATTGAACCCTGTGGAGTTGCAGGAAATGGTAGACCGCTGGCTCCAGGTGTCTGATGAAGGGGCGTCATCGGGCCCTGCTGTAACTAAAGCGACTGAGCAGAAAGAGTTTGCAGAAGATCTTGAGAAACTGAAAGGCATTCATCTTCATAATGGTCTTAACCGCGTAAGAGGGAACGTCGAATTATACCGTCAGTTACTGGTGAACTTTTATCTGGATCAGGGAGAAGACTTGCAGAAGCTCCGGGATTGTCTGGATAAACAGGATTGGCAGGCTGCCCGTTTTATTGTTCATGGTATCAAGGGGGCTGGAGGCAGCCTTGGAGCAGAACATTTGCATATCACCGCGGCTCGATTGGAGGCAGCACTGAGAACTCGGGATGAATTGCCATCAAAAGAGCTGCTTAAAAGTTTCGAACACGCCTTTGAAGAGGTAATGGAGAGCCTCAGGCAACTGGTCGGGAAAGACCCGGAAGAAGCAACGGTTGGTGAAGGCAGGGTCGAGATTGAGCGCTTGTCCTTACTGATGAGTTCCATGATTACTCAACTTCAGGAAGGCGATGTTTCTGCTTCAGAGTCGTTGCCTGAACTGGTGGGCGGCCTGGTCGGCAAGGTCGATGAACACAAGCT
>NZ_JAHHPQ010000567.1:0-23999 GCF_024606245.1 Endozoicomonas sp. SESOKO2 | reverse complement strand
ATCTGATCGACAGCCAGCACCTGGAAGGTGAGTTGAATGATATTCTGGCCGGTGACGCCCATCCGGGTTTTCACCTGTTTGCCACCATCAACCCACCTGAGTACAGCGGTCGAAAACCGCTATCACCGGCGCTGAAAGGGCGTTTCCGGCATTTACCCATCCGCCAGTACAGCCCGACAGAATTGCAGACCATTGCTGAGAAAGTGTTGCCAGAGACCCGGCAGGGGAAAATCATCGCTGAACAACTGACGAAGCTACATTGTCGTCTGAGGGCTTACCTGCAACGGAAAAAACTCCCATTGCAGCCGACCAGTCTTGATTTACAGAATGTGGCCAGAGCTGTTGTCAGAGGGGGTGATTTTACCGAAAAAGCACTTCATCAATGCCTCAATCAATACTATCGGCTTTACCTCGTGGCCGCCAAAACATCGCTGGAGATACTGCCCGGGTCATCGGCTCTTGCCATAGGTAAAAGTGGGCTTGATATTGAACTTTGCAAGTGGTTCAACCAGACGTTTTCGCGCATTAATCGCCCGTGGGTAATACGACGGAGTTATCTCAATAGTATTGACGAGAAAAGCCATGAAATTCGTATCAAGGACAAGCTGAGTGACACGGAAATCAGGACGGAGATCGTCAAACGGATGGCTGAGGCAAAATGGCGAGCAAACGGTCTTCCGTTGAGGCCGGGTCGGTCGGAAGACATTATAATCCAGGCACTTTACCAACACTGGCTGACCCGTTGGTTCGATCTTGAGTATGGCCAGGCGGGCGCGAACGCTGATAGCCTGTTTCAGATGACGGAAGAAGTGAAACGAACTCTGCAAACGTTGGCTTCCAGGGGTTATCTTCAGGAGGCTGACCAGCGGATAGAGGCATGGCATGCCGATGATGCTCGATTGTGGCCCGCGTTCTGGCATCAGATGAGTGATATGGCGAACCGTTGGGTTGACGATTTTACCGAGGAAGCGTTAGCTGACGAAAAAACGGCTATTGCCAGTGATCACGATCCTAAACAATACATTTCAGAAGTCGAATGGGAAAAAGCT
This sequence comes from Endozoicomonas sp. SESOKO2, assembly GCF_024606245.1. Lineage (NCBI taxonomy): Bacteria > Pseudomonadati > Pseudomonadota > Gammaproteobacteria > Oceanospirillales > Endozoicomonadaceae > Endozoicomonas > Endozoicomonas sp. SESOKO2. Next base: position 22,950 of record NZ_JAHHPQ010000567.1, on the reverse strand, counting down.
CCGGCATTAGACTGGAGCACGAACTTTGAGGACCAGGTGGAGCAACATTATGTACAATGTGAAGTGTTTAATACGCGGAACTATCCTCTCAATATGTATCGCTGGTGGGCAATGGACGTTTATGTGACTGCTCAGGGCGATATCAGACAGCTTGTTATTAATGACAAACACATTCATGGGTTCGATACCCTCAAACCGGAACGGTTACCAGAGCATGGTCGGGAAGTAGCACTAGCAAGCAATCAAACGCTGGCAACCTTTGAGATACCATCAAACATCGACAAATATGCACTGCCCAGCCTGAAGGCTAACGATTACATCGTGGCCCTTCGTGTAGAACCCGATTTGCCATTCACCCTCATCAGGGACCGATATACCGGGCTTCACACGCTGTATTTTACAGAGGCTAGCACCAGACAGGGTATTAAATGCGCTTATATCATAGAGCACAGAGAATCGGGCAAAAAAACACCTGCTAAACGAGCACGACCCAATCGATCAATACGTTCCGACGCCTGCTGTTCAGAAGGCATGAAAACAGTACTCAACAAACTGTTTAAGAACGCTAACGAACAACCACCCGAAGTACAGGTGATTTTGTCGAGAATAGAAAACGCCAAAAACACGGAGCAAAAAGTTGAGGCAATCACGGACTATTGCCGAAGTTTTTCCGGTAATTTTAAACCAGAGCGCCCTAAAAATTTCTTTGATTTCCTCGTCACGAAGCGGCAAGGCAGCTGTCGTCATCGTGCGCCTGTCTTTGTGGCTTTTTGTCGTTATTTCGGGATTCCAAGCCGACAAATTGGAAGCCGTATCCACAGATTTGCCGAGTATTCCGGGGATGGCGGCAAAACCTGGAAGTCGGTGGACTTGGGTGGAGCAACTTCACGCTTAACAAAAATAATACCTCATTTCCAGCCCACCATAAGGTTCAGTCGTTCCAGTAGTGAGTTTAATAAGATTAAGACTCTCCTGAAGGATATTCTGAAAAGTGCTGATTCAGCACAACAGCAAGCTCTGGCTAAAGCCTGTGGCGTCAGCCTTGAGGAGCTGAACAGAATCCTTGAGAGTGCATTGCCAGCAGCCAATTTAGATATTCATAAAGTGGCAAGAAAGCTGTGGGAAGAAAAGGATTTAACCGGTTTTTCCCTGGGCGTCTCAATATTAGAGTCGCTGGAAACAGATTTATTGGGCCATCGCGAGAAGGAATTGGTCAGTGTTGTGTCTCGTTACCCTGGACATATCTGTAAATCAATGTCAGATGCAGTCATACGGATCTTGTCCGACAGTGATAAAGATCTGGTCACTGAGCAACTCAATTTACTCCATTCAAAAATGATTGATCAGGCTGGAGTCAGTCGTTACCAGTGGTTGACTTCAATGGTATACACACTGGCTAAGTGTGACCCGGCCACCCCCTCGTTTATTCTCTTTGCCCGTGAAGCTCTGGAATCGGGTTGGCTGGACCCGCTGCCGACCTATGAGAGCGAAGTGATGAGAGCCGATTGCCATCATTGGTTACTTGAGCGTCTGGAAGATGTCGATGAACTCAAGGTTCAAGCCACCCATTGCCTGAAAAAGTGGTACGGGGAATTATTGTCCAGAGAAAAAAATAGTCAGGTATGGCAGCTGGCTTATGAAAGATTCCAAAAGAACAGAGGTGCTACTCTGTTCGTGACTCATTGTCATGATGGGTTTTCGCGACTCCTTGAAAAGAAAATTGCCAGCTCATTAATACAGCCTGTCTGGACAGATCAACCTGAAGGTGTTCCCGATATAGAACGTATGTTGGTGCACAATCCTGCTTTTCCGCAGTTAATATCGGGTAAAGGTAACCACCGCCCGGTGATTATCATGGGTGAACCTTCCCGGCACGAAACCGGCATGGCTGAAAAGACCGAAGCCCTGTTTCGACTAAACGTTGAGAACAGCCCGGAATTGAAACGGATACTGGAAAAAGTCGATCAATGTGAAGCAACGAAGCAACAGTACTACTCTGATATTCAAGCATTGGAAAAGGATCACAGAAAAACTTTGGGTTATCAGAAAAATCATGCTCAAAAAGAATATGAGAAAAAAAATCTTGCTATCAAAAGCTGGTACAAACCTATTATAGAGTCCCTTGAGGCGTCACCAGAGGACCGAAAGCTTTTGGATGATTTGAGAAAAAAATGCAGTCGAGCGATTTGGCAGGCCTTCAGTCATTATCTTTATGGGATGGCGAACTCGAAAGGTGGTTGTTTAACCTATTGTTGGGCCAAAGCTTCCTTCGGAGCGAGCATGAATTTTGAAAACTATGGCGCTCATGCTCCATCCTCACCTGAAGAGCTGTATGCCATGATGTCGGTAATTGAACACTCACACTGGGTTGTGCAAGCGATTAAGGAAAACTATTTACGGCAGGCGCACGACGCCAGTGACGCTCTGATTCTCAAATCCGATGAGCTGACAAAAATTGCCGAAGAGTTTTTTAACAACGTGAATTTGAAGTCGATCTCTAATGCATTGGTGTAACACCAGGGATGTATTTTTTCTACCTGATTACTGCTAAATGATTGTAGACGTTGCACTTGTCATAGCCCCACGTCATGCTATCTGACAGTAGCCACCTTCCCCTTTTGTAGAGGCGAATTCGGGGATATAACAAACGACGAGGCTTTGACATGGGGCAACAGAGTCAGCTGGCACTGCTGGGCAAAAAACGCTTTCTACCTTTTTTCCTGACCCAGTTCCTGGGTGCCTTTAACGACAACCTCTACAAGAACTCTTTATTACTGATGGCGGCATTCGCCGCAGCAGAGAGCCTGCCATTTAACTCAGATCTTTACATCAATCTGGCTGCTGGCCTGTTTATTCTTCCCTTCTTTCTTTTTTCCAGTGCGGCCGGGCAGATCTGTGACAAATATGAAAAATCGATGATTATCCGCCGGATCAAACTGCTGGAAATTGTCATTATGGCGGTCGCTTCCGGCTTTATCCTTACCCAGAACTATCTGGTTCTGCTGGCTCTGCTGTTCTTGATGGGGATTCAAAGCGCTTTTTTCGGGCCGGTTAAATACGCCATTATTCCTCAACACCTCAATGAAAACGAACTGATGGGCGGCAATGCACTGGTAGAAATGGGTACTTTTGTTGCCATACTGGTGGGTACGCTGGGTGCGGGTATTTTGACTGAACAGCCCGATGCTACTGTGTGGATAGCCATTTCTGTGGTTCTGTTCGCCATCCTGGGTTATTTGGCATCTCTGTTTATACCCAAGGCTACAGCGGCTGCTCCCGATCTGAAAATAAACTGGAACCTCTTTCAGCAAAGCCTGATTATGATCAGGAAAACCCGATCAAACGACAGCGTTCACAAATCCATTATTGCTATTTCCTGGTTCTGGGCACTGGGAGCCGCCTACCTGACACAGCTTCCCAACCTGGCCAGCGAGACCTTGAAAGGCAGCCCGGAAGTCGTCAGTATCATGCTGGCGATGTTTATTATTGGTGTCGCTGCCGGTTCACTGTTCTGTGGACAACTTTCCAAAGGCCGTGTTGAGCCGGGTATTGTACCCATCGGTGCTCTGGGCCTGAGCCTGTTCGGAATCGATTTGTATTTTGCTATCACTCCTGCCACAACTACGAACTTACTGAGCATTAGTGCTTTTGTCGAAAACGCTGAGAATCTGAGAGTATTACTGGATCTGGGCATGATTGGCTTTTTCAGCGGCCTGTTTATTGTGCCTCTGTACGCCATGGTTCAGCAGAGAACACCTGCGAACCTTCGTGCACAGACGATCGCCGCCCTGAATGTTCAGAATTCATTTTACATGGTGGTCAGTGCCTTGTTTGGCATGGTATGCCTGGGGGTACTACAGCTGTCCATTGAACCATTTTTCCTGACACTCGGTGTACTTAATTTGCTGGTCTGTGCCCTTATTTTCAGACGGGTGCCGGAATTTATAGAACGTTTTGTTGCTCGTTTTGTTAAGAAAGTTGCCGGTCATTGATACTCAATGGCATCTTCCAGCTTGTCTTCTGTGTGCTTTTTTTTCATTAGTCCAGTCTTCCACGGACAGGGAGGGCACCCTGGCGAACTCGCGGGTATTATTGGTGACGCAGGTCATGCCAAGGCTTCGGGTATGTCCCGCGATGAGATTATCGTATCCACCGATTTGCTGACCTGTTGAGCAAAGGTGCTGTCGGATATTGGCCGAATGATCGGCGGCTTTTTCATCAAAGGGAAGAACGGAAACCCGCAACAGGAACTCATTCAGCATGGTGATTTTGCACTGCTTTCTCTTTTCGCTGTCGGAGTTATATACCCCGAACATCAGCTCATCATAGGTGATTGAGGAAATGAACATATCGCCACTGTGGTTGGCTATCTTCTGGCGTACCCGCATGGGGTCGCCTTTTTGCATAGCGAAAATAACCATATTGGTATCCAGCATATATTTCATTCGCCCCAGTCTCCCAGATCCCTGATCTGCATGTCGGGCTGAGGCTCACGCTCAAACTCAACGGCGTTTTCATCAATCATCTGAAAGAATGAGTCCCAATCCCCTTCTATCGGCGTGATTAGAATAGATTCTCCGCGCTTGGAGATTCTGACACGCTTTGTGCCCTCCGGCAGCTCAAACTCTTTCGGGATTCTGACCGCCTGTGAGCGGTTGTTTCTGAATACGCTGGTTTCCATGTTTAGCCCTGTATATATAATTTGTATATCCCAAACAGTAGACTATGACAACCGGTAGATCAATATGTTCAGAAAGGTTGCCATCAACAGCTTTGGGTCACTGGCGCTCTTGCCGCTCAAGGTTCCGGTAAAAATTTTCATGGGAGCCAAAGGAGATCAGTTCCATAACCAGCTCGCCGTCGTCAAAGTAATAGGCCAGCAGGGTCAATTGTTTTGTCATCTTGAATTTATATACCCGGAGGTGGCTCAGAACGCCTTTCTTCTTATCGCCAATATCGGGATTGTCGGCTATGGCTTTGATGGCTGTATCAAGATCTGCTTTCTGGTTTGGCCTGAGTTTTTTCACGGCTCTTGAAAACCGGGCTGTCTGGAGTATCGTTTCTGCTTTAGCCAAAACGGTACTCCGAGACCAGACCCTGTTTGCGCTCTTCTTCGGCTTCCAGAATATCCTCTATGAAAGTAATGGGCAGGTCAGGGTTTTCCTTGGCTACCTTGCCAAGGCTGGCCCAGTATTCCACCTGTTTTGCCGCCGAGCGTTTTTTGACCTTGCCAACAAGAGTTGCAGCGGTCACCAGTTCTTCATCCAGTCGTAAGGGTCTGCTTGGCATGTTTCAAATCCTGTTTTTTGTATCAGACTGCTACAAATATAGTTATGTGCATCATGCCTGTCAAAAGCCCTGACCATTTTCGTGAGGTCGCGAAACTTGCATAATGCCCACTCATTCATCACTGACCTTTTTACATGACTTTTATCGCACCTCCCTGCCAGGAACCTTTGACGGAGCTTTACCGTGACGCTGAATTGGTGGTCGTTGTTAAACCTGCGGGGCTGCTAAGTGTTCCCGGTCGTCCACCCAACCATAACGACAGTGTCCACGCCCGGTTGCTTGCTATTGAGCCGGAAACCAGAGTTGTCCACAGGCTGGATATGTCCACATCGGGACTGATGGTGTTCGGCTTGAATGCCGCCAGCCACAGAGAACTGAGTCGACAGTTCCGGGATCGGGAAGTGGAAAAAGGCTATATCGCAGAAGTCTGGGGGGTGCCGGATCAGAAATCAGGAGAAATTTGCCTGCCTTTGATCTGCGACTGGCCTAACCGACCCAGACAGATGGTCGATCATGAGCTTGGTAAAAAGGCTCTGACCCGTTATCACCTCATGGCGGGTGATGGCGCTTATGGCAGGGTCTGGCTGGAACCAGTGACCGGCCGGTCTCATCAACTGAGGGTTCACCTGGCTGAGCTGGGACACCCTGTTCTGGGCTGTGAATTTTATGCTCATGACGAAGCCAGAACAGCGTCTGAACGTTTGCACCTGCACGCCAGCCTGCTGATTTTCAAACACCCTGCCACGGGTGAAACCATGAAGTTTGAAAGCCAGCCTCCTTTCTGAAGGCTGGCGGAATTGAGGTATTACAGGAAAAACTAAGTAAAAGCCTCGAGAAGAACAACCGCTTGCACAAGAGTTCAGAGACCATCACTTCGTTCGTTCTCTTTTATATTTCTCTGTCCGATACCCGCTCAGTAAACATCCTGAGAGTCATTGTTATCACTTTCCCTGAAGGTAAGCTTATTAAGGAGAACTCTCCATAGTTCACTTTTTCAAGGGCTGTGATACTGCCTGCAGTTTTTTCAGCCGGGGTCCTGATGAATGCCTGCGAATCTATTTTACAAAGCCTGCACCGGATTGTTGGACAGGAGTAATCGATCATCCGGAAAACTGTTCAATTTCAAAGTCGGACGCAGTTTGCCGGCCGCTCTGATCCTTTCAGTATCTTTCTCAAAGATTGCTTTTGCTCATTCCATTGACAGGCATGAAGTCAGTGCTTTTGAACAATTCAGAACGGTTACCGGCAACATTCAGGGCAGCCTTTACCAAAGTGCGCGAAAAGCTGGAGTTTCAGCCTCTGTCATTCAGCAGTTTGAGACTATTTTTCGATGGCAGCTTGATTTCAATAAAGATCTGAGGGTCGGCGACCGTTTTGAACTACTGATTGACGACTCCCCTAAAAACAGTCAGGGGTTTGGCGGTGACATTCTGGCTGCCCGACTGTATCAGAAGAATAAAACCTACACAGCGGTTCGTCACAGCGATGGGAAGTACTATACGCCGGAAGGGAAACTACTCGGCAGTTCTTTCTCACGATACCCTCTGAGTATAAAAAGTCAGGTCAGCTCTGGGTTTAACCCTGCCAGAAAACACCCGATCACCGGCCAGATTCGCCCGCACCGCGGAACAGATTGGGCAGTGCCGGTAGGTACTGCGGTTTATGCACCGGCTGACGGAGCCATCGTTAAAGCAAAAACCAATCACCCGGCGGCAGGTACCTTCATCGAAATGCAACATGGCAAACGCTATGTCACCCGGTACCTTCATTTGAGCCAGCTGAATGTGCAAGAAGGGCAACAGGTTCGCAAAGGGGACGTGATTGGTAAAACTGGAAATACCGGTTTATCTACCGGTCCTCACTTGCATTACGAATTGTTAATCGATGGCAGGGCCGTCGACGTTATGACCGCTAAACTGCCAAACGGAAAGCCTTTGCGAGGGGAGGCGTTGAAGCAATTTAAAATAGCCACAAAACCGATAATCGCAGCGATGAACCAGAATCGACAGGAACTACTCCTTGCCAGCAAGGAAACCAGTCCTGGTGATAACTGGCTGATGATGAAAAACCGCGGCGCATTTTAAAATCATTAGGAACAACATCACTCGGCAAGGTACCATTGACATCCACGCCCACTCAGTTCGCTGATGGTCTTACGCAAATTAAAGATAATAATAAAAATACTGCTTTAGCAGGTTTCAGTAGAATGAGGCCCCCTATGCAAATGCGAACCCTGACTGAATGGCTTGATGCTTACGCCGAAAGCCACCAGAACCCTACCAACAAGCTAATTCACTGGATCTGTGTTCCGGCGATCATGTTCAGCATCATTGGCATGGTCTGGTCTTTCAGCCCTGCCGCCGTTTTTGTGGTCATGGCCATCACCCTGATTTTCTACTTCATGCTCTCTCTGCCTTTGACACTGGGCATCATCGCTTTATATGCAGCTATGAGCTGCATAGCTGCCAGCCTTAGTGAGTATTTACTGACCGTCAGTATTGCTGTTTTTGTTGTATCCTGGATCTTCCAGTTTGTCGGCCACAAGATAGAGGGCAAAAAACCCTCCTTCTTCGAAGACATCCAGTTTCTGCTGGTCGGGCCACTCTGGTGCCTGAGTTTTCTGTTTAAGAAGTTGAGCTTAAAGGTCCAATGAGGAGGAGCATGAGATCTCTTGGGCTATTATGTACCCTTGTCTTTGAATCTTGAGAAAACGACCGGGTGGCGAATGAAAAAACTGAAAAATGAAAGTGAACTGGTCAAAGAGGCTCTGAGAGTCGGAGCTATTTATGCCCAAAAACGCAAAGCGGGGCAGTTTGAACCGACCGACTCCGCCAAGCAAAAAGTTGAATACCTCTACCGTCTGCTGGTTCATGACAAGCTGATACAACCTCTGGTGAAAGGGGAAGAATCAGAGCCGAGCATGAAGCGCAAGCTGGCGCTCTGGATATCCCGCCAATTGCCAGAAAACCATCCGCTGTTGAAATAGATGCCCGAAATACAGCCATGAGCCGCCGTAACTGATTTAATCACCGGCGGTAAGGGCATTTTTTCATGGCAAAAAGCGGGAATAACAGTAAACTTCTCGGCTCGCACTTCATCTGTACCGGTAATCATGACCCTTATTCTTCGCTGCCCTGTCTGCCACGAACCTCTGGCACAGTCATTCCATACTTCCGGTATGGGTCTGGGCTGCATCCGGAATCACCAGTTTGACCGGGCCAGGCAAGGGTATTTTAATCTGCTTCCGGGGCATAAAAAGCGCAGTAAAAACCCGGGCGATGATAAAACAATGGTTCAGGCCAGAACCCGATTTCTGGACAAGGGCTACTACAAGCCGGTGGCTGATTCGCTGGCCAATACTCTGGACAGTCTTGGGAAGCCTTCAGTAAGCCAACTGTCTATTCTCGATGCCGGATGCGGTGAAGGGTACTACACAGAAAGGTTACAACAGACGTTTCCGGAAGCCTCAGTAACCGGCATTGATATCTCCAAGCCTGCCATTGTAGCCTGCTGCAAAAGAAACCAAGCTGTCCAATGGCTGGTGGCCAGCGTCAATGACATTCCCGTCAAAGATCAGGAGTTGGACGTCATCATCAGTGTATTTTCACGATGCGACTGGAATGAGTTTGCACGACTGTTAAAGCCTGAAGGGCACGTGCTGGTGTTAACTCCGGGAGAGAAGCACTTGCTGGAACTTCGTCAGGTTATCTACGAAACAGTCAGACCTTACCCTGTGGATAAACTGCTCGATCAACTGCCTGAAAGTTTTACTCTGACTGAAACAAAAGCGGTTCAGGGTGTTATGCAGCTCAACTCAGCCACAGATATTATGGACTTACTGGCAATGACCCCACATTACTGGCATGTCAAACCTTCCCAGAAAGAAAAGCTCGCCAGCCTGAATGCTTTGCAGTGCCGCTTTGATATGAAGCTCTATGTAATGCAACGAGCAGGATAGCTAAACACCCGGAACAGGATCACTTATTGACAACAAACAATTGATTATTCGCCCGTAATTCAGTGATTTTTACGATGCCATCCTCACTGGAGGTGACCACATCGCCGCCATCAGCGCTAAAGGTGGCCGATGTGATAGCTTTATCATGGACAATGCTGGCTTTTTCTAACCATGACCCGTCATCCTGCTGACCAATGATTTTTGCCGTTTTTTGATATAAGGCTTTAGTCACCACATGGCGACCGTCAGGACTGAAGGTGGCTGATAAGGCACAATATTTATGGGGAAAGGTGGCTTTTTCTTCCCATAACCCATTGGCTTTTCTGCCGTAAATTTTCACTGTGCGATCGTCACTGGCAGTCACAAGATGTCGGCTATCGGGGCTGAAGGTGGCGAATTTGACAGTTTTTCTGTGTTGAATGATGGTATTTTCTTCCCATGATCCATCGGACTTCTTCTCATAGATTTCCGCCTTGCAATCATCACTGGCGGAGACCACATAACGACCATCGGCGCTGAAGTTGGCTGACCAGACAGCAGCATCATGGGTAATGACATCTTTTTTTTCCCATGATCCATCGTCCTTCTTGCTATAGATTTGCGCCGTTTTATCCCCACAGGCGATTATCAGGTGGCAGCCATCGGTGCTGAAATTGGCTGAACCGACAGCATTCCTCCGGCGAAGGATAGCTGTTAACTCCCATGATTGATCCTCTTTCTGGCTATGGATTTTCACTGTTTTATCCCAACTGGCGGTCACCAGATGTCGACTATCGGTGCTGAAGCTGGCTGATGTGATCATAGCACTATGGGAAATGATGGTTCCTGGCTCCCATGATTCATTGCTTCCCAGGTCATATATAGTCTCGGTGCCACTCCAACTGGTGGTCACCAAATGCTGACTATCAGGGCTGAAAATCGCTGATTGGGGCCCTCCGTGATGGGGAATGGTGGTTTTTTTTTCCCATGTTCCATCAGTCTTGCGACCGTAAATTTTTGCCGTTTGGTCGCCATTGGCGGTTACCAGATATCGACCGTCAGCACTGAGTGCGGCTGATTTGACCCTATTGCGGTCTGATATATTCATGCGCTCGTAAATGCTGGTGGTTGAGTTAAATTTATAATTTTTGTCGATGGTGGCTTTAGTGACTAATTCAAATGTTTCACATTTAGACATCAGCTCAGCTTTGGTGAAAAATAATAGCGCAGGTAAATAAATACTCTCCTGTCGGCGATCTATAAGTGACGTGACTAACGCCTGATCATTCGAAAACGACTCAAACCACGCACGGAGTTGATTCTCATTTTTTGTGGTGATGGTCATCCTTAGTTGATCCTGATGCGGTAAAGAAAACTGCCGATACCAGGCTTTTGCAAGAGCGTTATTTTGTTTAACAACGTCGCGAAGGCGGGTACATACCTTTTGCAAACTGCGAATATCCCGAAGTTTTAATTTGCAAAAAATCATGGACAGTGTGTCTGACGGTAAATCCTGCAATGAATATTTTTTTTTGTCAGTTGTGGTGATGGACCTACCCGCATTGTTACCCGTTGGTGTTAGGGATAGAGCGCGAGCCCGGGCTCGCGTTAGTGGTGGTTCAGTGCGGGGATTATTATTTATCGCATGCATGTCTGGTTCCGAAAAGCTGGTATTTATCTCCGATCAGCAAGGAGGTTCAAAATAATGTACTCAGTTGGAGGCAGTTTCAGAATGAAAGTTCATAACATGTTGTTAAGCGTAACTAACAAAATTTCTTCAGGCTCACGCGCTGACTTTCAAGAAAGATGTCATTCAGTGGCAGCAGACAATCAATGATTCTCTCTGTAGCTACCCGGAAGATGGCTATAGCTGATCAGAAGGCATAACCACAGAGTCTTGGAGATCTGGGCTGATTTCATCAGAGTCTTGCTTTATTATCCCACTCTTCTTTCCCTGCCCCGAGACTGTCTTACGATATGGCCAGCCCCCGAAAAAAAACCGACCCATCCAAAACCCGTGAAGAGGCCATGTCGGTGGCCAGGGCCACTCAGCGGCCCGGTCAGAGCAAAGAACAGACAAAACTAATTGCCCAAGGCATCCAAAAAGGCATTGAGCACTATAAAAAGCAGCAAAAAGCCAAAGCCCGGGAACTGGATAAACACCTGAAAAAAGTGAAAAGGCAGTCAGAGCCCCCTGCCACAGAGGTTGAAACGATCACTGAGGAAGTAACCCGCTATAAACAGCACTGGCTGCCCTGGCTTTTACTGGGCCTGAGCTGGGCAGCGTTTGCTGCTTACTTCTTTGCATCTGGCGTCTGAAACTTCAGGTTCTCTGGCTAAAAAACCCTCTCCACCAGCAGCGAGCACAATACAGTGATAATCACTATACCCGCCAAATTCAGAATCAGGCCACTTCGAATCATCTGACGAATCGATAACAGACCCGAGCCAAACACGATAGCATTGGGGGGAGTGGCAACGGGCAGCATAAAGGCGCAACTGGCGGCTATGGCTGCTGGAATAGCCAGAACTTCCGGGTCCAACCCAAGGGAGACAGCCAGTGCTCCCAAAGGCGGCAGGAAAGCAGCCGTAGTGGCCGTATTACTGGTAATTTCGGTCAGGAAGATAATCACGGAAACCACCAGCGCAATGGCGGCGATGGTGGGCAATCCATCCAACACCTGAAAGTTACTGGCGATCCATTCTGCCAGCCCTGTTTTTCGGATAATCGCAGCCAGACTCAGACCGCCTCCGAACAGTAGCAAAACATCCCAGGGAAGCTTGCGAATATCTTTCCAGTTAAGAAGAAAATCGAGCTTTTCACCCCACCGGACAGGAATGATGAACATCAGCAGTCCTCCGGCAAGGGCTATAGCTGTGTCAGTAAGCTTTATACCCGGTAAAAAGCCGGACAGCCAGGGTCTGAAGATCCAGCATAATGCGGTTGCGGTAAAAATCACTGCTACCCATTTTTCAGCCCTGCTCAAAGAGCCCATGGAAGCTAATTGTTCTTTTAAAGACTTGCGTACAGATTCATTTTCTCCCGGACGAAGCTTATAGCCCCCCGAACTGAGCCACCAACCCGTGACCAATAGCATCAACAGCGTCGCAGGCATACCTACCAGCATCCATTGGGCAAAGCCAATTTCTATGCCGTATTGCTCACTGAGAAAAGCCGCTAACAAGGCATTGGGAGGTGTTCCAATCAAGGTGCCAAAGCCGCCAATGGAAGCGCCGTAGGCTATAGCCAGCAGCAGAGCCGCAGGAAAATGTCCGTGGGAGCCCCGTTCTTCCTTCATCATTGAGATCACAGACATACCAATGGGTAACATCATGATAGCCGTGGCGGTATTAGACACCCACATGCTGATAAAAGCGGTGGTGAGCATGAATCCTATGACCTGTCGACGCTCACCGGTGCCAGAGGCCAGCATGGTCAGAAGCGCAATTCGGCGATGCAGGTTCCAGCGTTCCATAGCCAGACCCAGCATGAAGCCTCCCATAAAAAGATAGATGACAGGGTGGGCATAAGCCGAAGCGACTTTATCCAGAGAGAGCAGGCCAACTAACGGAGCCAGCAGCAGCGGTAACAGTGCGGTCACTGCGATAGGCAGTATTTCCATGGACCAGAAAACGGCCATCATCAGAGCCAGCCCAGCACAGTGCCAGGCAGCAACAGGCATATCCTCGGGCGCAGGCAGCACCAGCGTCATAACAAACAGGGCCCCCCCTGCGATGAGCCCAATCAGCCAGATATAAGGGTTGGCACCCGATTCCAGCTCTGACGAGGAGGGTTGTTTACTCATGGTCTGTTCCTTAGAAGTATTCTGTTTATAAGTCGGTTACTTCCTTGATTTATTCACCCGTCCGCTTCCAAAAATCGAAAATCCCCCTCTTCATGCTCGGTAAATGGTCATTCTGACCAATGGGTTTCCGGGCAATATGACAATCTGTGTTCTAATCTGTCCACGGTTAGGAAAATAAAATCATGAACGATTGCGGTAATGGACTCCTTCTTATCTATAAAATCCTTTTCAATCAGAGCGGCTTTCTCTGTAAGTCTTGTACTGATGTTGTTTGCATCTATGTCAGCTTACCAGGTAAAAGCGGCTGACAAGCCGTCCTTTGACAAGCCTGTGTGCTTAAAACACTCGTGCTCTATAGAAATGCAACCGGACGGCTTCGGAGGTTATATCTGTCTGTGGTGTATTCAGAATACGCTCAATCAGATGGAAGATGCTATGGAGGCACAGCAAGCCCGTCGCTATGCTGCTGAAACGGCTCTGATGGAAAACGGGCCAGACTCTGACGATCCGAATAGAGATAATGTTGCTCTTTTAGAGGATCAGATGGAGCGCGGCTGCCTGTTGCGAGATGAGAGACAGGAATCGGGCGGCTATGCTTGTTATTCTGCTATGATCAGTGCCCGTTCTGATTTATCTCTGCCAGCCACTGCCAAATACAGTTTTGAACAAACGGCAGGGCACAAGAGCAGCTTTCCTACTCACGACGATCTCCACGAAGAAAATCTGGCCGTCGAATCATTGTCCGCTGAAACGACAACTACAACCACTCCTTCTGTCGCTCACAATCTTATTCCACCCATTGAACAAGGAGTTTATGAAGAATTTCAAACTGTGCGACCTTCAGTGCAGGATTCAGAAGGCTCATCTATTGCTTACAACCTTATTGAACGACTTGAAAAGAGAGGCTATGGAATATCAGGCACTCATGCTTCGGCCCTGCCCCGTGGGGAAGCCATGTTGCTACTGAGAGACAAGGCGGAACTGCCTGTCCTGATCTCACTATTGTCAGATTTTAATATCAAATTTGCTGATCAATCACTGTTGAATCTCAAGTCGCTTTTGCTTTCAGGTAAATACCTTATTATCCGGATGATCCAAAAAGATGGGATGATCACGGTTATCCATATTCACCCTGTAGAAAACAAGCAGGCTCTGATTATTACAGAGCTGGGTCTGCAGAGTTCGCCCATTTGTATCGAAAACCTGACCCTCCTTCTTAGTGCTTTTCTGAATCATGAAGAGGTGACAGAACTGGCTGTTTTTACTCACGAGGCAGTTCCAGACGATCCCGCCCCCTCATCAGAAGGCGCAACTGCCGCGGCTATGCTCACTAACTCCCTGACAGTCGCCATTATCGAATATATTCAACAGCTGGGGCATTCTTCACCAGAATATCCTCCTATCGAACATACTGGCGCGATCCGGGAGCTCAAAAAGACACAGGATCAGGCCGAACTTGCGCTATCAATGCCAAATTATGGCTTCCAGCCCGGCCCCACTGAAGGTAGCGCTTTGCAGAATGTCGAAGCACTGACCGGAGCACAAACTCCCTTTATGGCTCAATTGATGACTCCAGACCAAGAGGTCACAGTGATCAATTTTCAGCCAGAAGCATCAGGTGATGTCATGCTGAGCTTGTCAGGAAGGCACTTTGTCATAGACAGGAGAGAGATCGGTGCATTGTTTGACTGGATCATCAACCAGTTCAAACCGGTAATACAGATTTTCATTCTGGCACCTCTCTACTTCTAACTATTTCTAACTATTCCTGAGCAAGCTACCCCTTTGATGGGTATACTCCGCATCCGCGCTTTTTCATCAGCTCTGTTATACTCCTGACCCCAAAATGCATTGCCACACAGATTTGAGTGATGTTATATCCGGCGATGCAGACTTTTCACGGTAGAGAGTAAACCTTGATTACACACCCTTTTTCCGACTTGCCGCTGCCCGAAGCGCTGCTGAACAACCTGGAGCAGATTGGCTACCGGGAAATGACCCCTATCCAGCAAAAAAGTTTACCTCTGGCCATGGCCGGCAGAGACCTTATTGCCAAGGCCAAAACCGGCAGTGGTAAAACGGCAGCCTTTGCCATTGGCATGCTTTCGGGCATTCATCAACGCTTTTTTTGGCTGTCAGGGTCTTGTGCTCTGCCCCACTCGTGAACTGGCCACCCAGGTCGCCAACGAAATTCGAAAACTGGCTCGCTACCGTCAGAACATCAAAGTCGTTACCTTATGCGGTGGACAACCTATTGGCCCACAGATCAGCTCACTCTCCCATGGTGCCCATATCGTTGTCGGTACACCGGGAAGAATTCAGGATCATCTGCGTAAGCGGACACTCACTCTCGAACAACTAAAAACGGTGGTATTGGATGAAGCTGACCGGATGCTGGATATGGGATTTATTGATGCCATTGAAAACATTCTGAATCACACCCCGCCAAACAGGCAGACGCTGCTTTATTCAGCCACCTATCCCAAACAGATCAGGGCCCTGAGCCAAAAGTTCCAGTCTGAGCCTGAAGAGGTCACTGTTGAGTCAGTGCACACTCACCAACACCTTCAGCAGTTTTTCTATCAAGCTGAGAACCCTGACAAACCAGAAACCCTCTGCAAACTGCTGAACCATTATCAGCCCGCTTCTACTGTCATCTTCTGTAATACCAAACAGACCTGCAAAGACGTTGGTACTTACCTTTATGACCAGGGGTACAGGCCATTGGTGCTGCACGGTGATATGGAACAGCGAGAACGAGACCAGATGCTGGTAAGGTTTTCAAACCAGAGTGCCGACATTCTGATTGCTACCGATGTCGCAGCCCGGGGTCTGGATATTAATGATCTGGCGGCTGTTATCAATTATGACCTGAGTCGAGATCCGGAAGTCCATGTTCACAGAGTCGGGCGAACAGGTCGTGCTGGTAAAGAAGGTCTGGCCTTGAACCTGCACACCTCCCGTGAGCAATACAAACTGGATGCTATTGCCGATATGCTGCGAACCGAACTCACTTTTGCTGACCACAGAGCACTGAAGCCAGCAACACAACCGCCTCCAAAAGCCCCAATGGTGACGCTGGCTATTGATGGAGGAAAAAAGAACAAGGTACGCCCTGGCGATATTCTGGGCGCTCTTACCGGTGAAGCAGGCATTCCCGGTGACCAGGTCGGCAAAATTAATGTTTTTGATTTTGTCGCCTACGTGGCTATTAAAAGGGAAAGTGCCCGGAAAGCTCTGGCTCGACTTGAACAGGGCAAAATCAAAGGCCGGAAGTTTAAAGTTCGCAGACTCTGATTGATTCTGTGACTTGTGCACCTTCAGCTCATAAGACATTCGACTTGTATTATGAGCTGCCTTTTTGGAGACAGTCTCTTACATCACGGGGTAATACACCGGATAGTATTCCACTCCAGATTTTTCGCTTCCTGAGTGATCTGTTCATTACAGATGTAACAATGGTTGCGGTTATGATCAGTATCACCGTGTTTGACTTTTCTGCCAATGATGCAGTGGCCCTTCATGTCCATGCAGAACCTTTGTTTATAGTTGAATAGGGCACATTCACTCAGATCTACAGCGGAATGCCTCATTTCTTTCCCGTCTCGAATCCAGTAATGTCCGCTATCAGTCCCTTTATCAAACTTGCAGACATCAATTTGGCCTCGGACATATTCGGGAAACCTGCACTTTTGATTGTTGGGTATTCGGGTTGCCAGAACATGAAGAGCGCTACCGTTGTGGGTATTGTCTGAGTCAACAGTCTCGTAATAACGAGACCCAGCCAGCTCACAGCGCTGACCGTCGGCCGATATAGTGCCAAAAGAGAAGTAGCTGCGCTTTTCTCCAGGCACTTTTTCGACCCTGCTCTCCATACAGAGATTAGGTTGCTGCCTGACAAACCCGGCTTTTTCGGAAACTTTGTCGCCACCAGCAACAGGTTGTTGCTCATACGTTTCATCCTGAGTAAAAATCCCGAACTCTCCCTGCCCTTGGTCACAAAATTCAAAAACACGTTTTGATAGAAAGAGTGCAGTGGTCATACCGGCGGGGTCTTTCAAATAGGGATTATAGGTTTTCGCTTGCTGTAACTGAGTGTATTTAGCCAACAACCATTGAAACTGATAGCTGTAGGAGTAGCTTCCACTGGAATCTCTGTACAAACAGGCCAGAACCGGAGTGCCTGCTCCTGTGTAGTAACCAACATATCCGACCTCAACACCAGATCCTACCAGTGAATGCGCCACACAGAGTGGTACATCGTTACCGGTTTCCATGATTTCAGAGAGAGCATCCACGTTATAGGAGCCGTTGATATGTGTCGTAAGCCAACATGCTTGTTCAGCTTCCCCATGAGCCACGGACAGCAAAAGGAAAGTTCCTATCAGACTGGATAAGGCCATTCGAACTGCCTGCATCAGATTTCACCCACTAATAAAAATTGATAATTCAGACCCCACTGCCCAGGGGCTGTTCGGGACTGATACACGATGTACCTACGCAAGTTCCAAAATCCCAATGGAACCTGCTATTTCTGGAGGTATGATTTTCTGGACAGTTTTATATAGACGAGGATGCGACTGACCGCCAATTCCCTTTGCACTGTCACGCAAGAAGTACCACTCAACGTTGGCTTCAGGTATAAGTCAGCAGCTAGCAGCCTGTCGGACTTAAGGCTGTCCTACTGCGATTTTCAAACCAGAGCGCCGACATTCTGATTGCTGTCGATGTCGCAGCGGGGTCTGGAGTTGATGACCTGAAGGCCGTTATCAACTGTGACTCGCGCCTTGAAGAGGGAAGGATTGAGATTGAGGGCCGGAAGTTTAAAGTTTGCAGACTCTGATAATTCCTGTGTCTGCTGTGCTTTCAGCTCATAAGACATCCGAATTGTATTATGAGCTGGAATTTTTGGAAAAAGTCTCTTAAATCAAGGGGTAATACACTTAATCTTGCTCCAGTCCAGTTTTTGCGCTTCCTGAGTGATCTGTTCATTACAGATATAACAGTGGTTGCGGTTATGATCAGTATCACCGTGTTTGACTTTTCTGCCAATAATGCAGTGACCTTTCATGTCCATGCAGAACCTTGGTTCGTAGTTGAAACGGGCACACTCGCCCAGATCTCTGGCAGAATGCCTCATTTCCTGACCGTCCCTAATCCAGTAATGGCCGCCATCAGTCCCAATATCAAATTTGCAGACATAAATATTGCCTCTGACATATTCAGGAAACCTGCACTTCTGATTTTTGGGTGTTGGGGCTGCCATAACTCGAAGAGTGCCCGCTTGATTACTATCACCCAAGGCACTGCCTGAGTGAACGGTCTCATAATAACGAGACAGACTCAGCTCACAGTGCTGGCCATCGGTCGATTGAGTGCCAAAAGCGAAGTAATTGCGTTTTTCTCCCAGAACTTCCTCGGTTCCGCTGCCCATACAGAGGTTAGGTTGCTGTCCGGTAAATTCGCTTCCTTCGGAAGCTTTCTCGCCACCAACAACGGTTTGCTCCTGATAAGTTTCACCCTGCGTAAAAAAACCGGACTCTTCTGACCCTTGGTCACAATATCCAAAAACATGTTTTGATAGAAAGAGTGCAATGCTAATACCAGCAGGGTCTTTCAAATAGGGATTATGGGCTTTCGCCGCCTGCAACTGAGAGTATTTAGCCGACAACCATTGAAACTCATAACTATAAGACTGACTTCCGCCAGAATCCCAATACGAACAGGCCAGAACCGGGCTATCTTCTCCTGGCTGATAATGAACATATCCGACCTCAACGCCGGAGCCCGTCAGCGCACGAGTCACACACAGTGGCACATCATCGCCAGTTTCCATGATCTCGGAGAGGACATCCACGTTATAGAAGCTGTCAGTATGGGTTGTCAGCCAACATGCTTCCCCGGCTTCCCCACGGGCCATGGACAGTAAAAGGAAGGTTCCTATCAGGCTGGATAAGGCCACACGAACTGAGCGCATCAGAATTAACCCACCACCGTAGATTTAAATTGACAACCCAGACCCAGCTGCACAGAGGCTGTTGAGATGGCCCCACTACCCCAATGAAGACTGTTGATTTCTGAGTTATCTATGCCTGAAGGATCTATATAGACGAAGATACGACTTACCGCCAATTCCCTTTGCACTGTGACTCAAGAAGTAACCCTGGGTAATGGCTATAAGTAAAAGTCAGAATGGGAGCCATGGCTAACAAGCGGTAAGTTGTTACTTTTACCTACGCAATAACGACAAATGAAAAAATCGATTCTGACGGCTGCCATCCTGACGGCAAGCGTTAACATTGCCAAGGCAGATATTATTGGCGCGAAACTGGGTTACAACTATTGGAATACTACCAACCACGGTGACTTTCAGACCGTTTACGGACAGATAGAACACCCGATCCCCCTGCTTCCCAATCTGGCGGTAGGCTATAGCAGGCTTAACCATGACAAGCTGAAGTTCGACAGTTACGATGCTTCCGGCTACTACGAAATTCTGGATAATGGCAATATCGCTCTGGATCTGGGAATGGGGGTTCGTCGCTTTGACAGCGGTGAATATCGGAATGCCTCTTTCAGCGATACAGTCCCCATGCTAACCGCCGATGTGGAATTGTTTCAGGACAGCATCATTAGCTTTTACAGCAAGCTTTACGCAGGTCGCTCAGGCGATACTGACTTTAATGACCTGGAAGTGGGTGTCCGTTTTTACCTGTTTGCCGGCCTGAAACTGCAAGGTGGCTACCGCACCTACGACATCGATATGGATGGCACCAAGGGCATCTATGACGATGAGCGTATCAAGGGCTTTAATCTGGGCCTGCACTGGGACATCTGACTCCCTCGCCTTAAAGCTGGCTCTGATGAGCCAGCTTCCTGCCATCCGAGCTCTTCTGACAAATCTGTCAGACTTTCTAGACTGAAGAAAACGAATCAACAAAATGGCAGGTTAAAATGGACGGAGCTAGCCAGGGTCTACCCTCTCCTCAATCAGGAAATAGTTCAACTTCTGATCCTTCAACGAGCTCAGAGCAAGAAAGCAAAGTCACACGTCAGCAGGATCACCGTGATATTACTCCTACCAACGGTGAAAATCTGGTAGCGAGAGCGACTGCCGTAGCTGGCAAAGACGAGCAATTACGCAACCGTAGCGTCAGCAGGAGGAAATACACTCTGGATGAAATGGCGGAACTGGGCCATAAGGTCGAAGAGTCCCTGGAAGCCATTAGAACGTTTATAATGGAGAATGGCCTTAAGGAAAGGCAGCCCGAGCTTGGCTGTACTCTTTATGAAGGCTACTCCACAGCCACGCAGCTTCTGTTGATAGAGATGAAACAATTACTGGATACGCATTTTACCAATGTGAACCAGATTTACCAGGTGCTCCAGTCCGATTACAGTGTTTTTAGAAAACTGGAAACCACCGCCAGAAGAGCAGTCAGATCTCGACGGATCAGTGAATCGGAACAGACCTTGCTGAAAGACATCGTCAGCCTCGGAAATTCAGACAAACGCCACGAGGATTATTGGCGAGAACGAACACGCATAGAACTTTATGCCAATCTTTGTGGAATACGCTTTCACAAAGCTCTTAAAGTGATGCCTCACCTTCATGCCGTGAGACAGAATGACCGCGCAACCTTTCGACACAGGATAGAAGACTTTTTACCCCAGTCCATCGAATGCATGAAAATGTATCAGGAAGTGATTCAATGTCAGCTGGGGCTTGAACAATATTCAAAACTTGAAGTGAGCCTTGATACCCATGACAGGGCCGTCTTCGGGGTAGCCATGCTGGCTGATCTGGCCATGGAAGAATACCTGCTCACTGACGATCTGGATAAACTTCGCCAAATGCTGGCGAGCCATTCCTGCTGTTTCAGTCGGTGGCTGGCTGACTTCGACCCTGAGCAGCCACAGGTGATAAAATTAAATAGCTTTGAACTCAGGCATCTGATGAGTGCCATGATTCTGACAGACAACCCCATACAAGCTCAGCGCCTCATACAGTTCTTCCGGAAAGAGATGGAAGCGGACAATCCTGCCTTTGCTCCAAAGGATGCTTTGTCACTCGGCATCTCCTTACTGAGATCGCTACCGTATCTTTATGACCGCCCCGAACCGCTGGCTCACTTTAAAGCCAGGCTGGAAGGGGCCAGGGCTCTGGTAGCTGAGTTAGAGACCCTGATCAGAACCATTAACAAGAAAAAAATGCTGCCTGAGGGTGTCCGGGCTACGCTGATGTCCATTTTTGAGCAGGTCAACAACCACTACCAATTCGTAATAAAGAGTCTTCATGTGCGAGAAGCAGAGGTCGTTCAGAGAGCTTCCGACCTGATTGCAGAAGAACAAGAGGAACAGCAGCAGATCAAAGAAAAACTGGAGGCCAGAGCGAAAAAACGCCGGGAAAGAGAAGAACAGAGACAGAAGGCCCAATGGCAGAAAAAGCAGGCCACGCAGGCCGCAACCGCAGAGAAAAAACCACCCCCCCCCTGCGCCAAAGCCCTATGATCTGGCAGGCACACTGAATGAGGCTACTGAAGCCTTTGCTCGAAAAGAGCCTGTTGGGGTTCTGAACAACATCTTCAAGAGAGTGATTAACCATCCCCAGGTGACTGGCTTTGACAAAGCTCAGGCTCATTACAGTTATGCCGACATGGTCACCTCCAGGCTTCGGCGTCAGCTGGAGTTTGTTCACAAAATGATTGAGCCTGTCTATGCCTACGGGCAAGCCCTGGAAAATCAGGGGCCGCCTGATCTGGAAAAAGACATCAAATTCAGGGAAGCATTGAAGCAGTTCAAGCTTAATATGCAGCAGATCAGCATCTACACCTTGGTCATGAGTAAGGCCGTCAAAGAAGCGCAGGAGATTTTCTTTAGCCTTAATGAAGATCAACCCGAGTTTGTTGATGCACTGGTGGATCTACACAACGACATGGAGCACCTGATTGCTCAGGGAAAAGCCGTCATTCAATGCTGCAAGGACATTCCGGATATTTATGCCCGGCGGGGTAAAATGATTCAGCGTCACAAGCTGTACAGGAAAAGTGGCTCACTGCGAGACCATGAGTTAAAAAGTGGCTCACAGCAACACCGTGATTTACAAAGTGACTCAGAACGACACCGAGAGTTATCCGACCGAATAAAGGATCTGGAAGAACTTGGCAAGAAGCTCGATAAAAGTATGGGAATGCTGAAAGACGCCCTTAATAGTGAACAGGCCGCCCAGGTCCGGCAGGCTCTGAGCCCTGATGATTCAGCCTCTGTGGCTGAATGTAATAATGACTCTGCACAGGGCTCCTTGCCCGATCAGGCTACCTCATCCATGCAAACATCTCCGGTAGCTACCGCTGCACCTTCAGAGGGCACCCACACAACGGACATAGAAACACCATTAGTTGCAGGCATTGAGGAAGCTCAAGAGATTAAACTACCCCTGAAGCTGCTTATTCCCGAAAACATGGTGATTGCCCTGGGCATTTCAATCGTGGAGCGCCAACTCATAGCACTCATGAAGCTCTTCGATTCGGGAACCGTTCAGGATAAAAATCTGACTACTGCAAAATCCAGAAAAGGCAAAAAAGGGAAACAGCAGGGACGTAAAGGAAAAGATCCAGTGGTCCCTCAACCACAAGCCACTGAGGTCAAAAAGAAAAATGTCGATCCCGATGAACTGGGCCTGAAACTCCAAACAAGGCTCAGTGACTATCTTGAAGTACTCCATGACACAGGAAAGACTCCTGATGGCAAAACGGTGCCTGAGGGGCTGGATTTAAAAGTACTGCTGACAAGAATCCAGCAGGGTACTTTTCTCGAGGACTCCAAGTATTTGGGCGTTGACTGTACCTTTCTTTCAGATGCTCTGAAAATTCCTATCCAGGTTAACCTGCCGATGAACAACATGCTTTACTTCCGGCC